>JAPLYQ010000127.1 GCA_026395475.1 Candidatus Roizmanbacteria bacterium
TAATTGGTCATGAGGAGGGCAGAGGTAAAGAGGAGTGTTCCCAGCAACCCACTAAATAATGAAACTGTTCCTATCGCAGCCCATTCCTTCGCATTTAGCTTTTCTTTTTTAAAACCTTTGGAGACAATAGGAAAAAGGAGAATCGATCCTATTAAGTGTTCAAAAAATACAATGACACTTGGAGGTAAACTATATAAGCTTCTTCTGACGATGCCATCAACTGCCCACAAAGAAGCGGCGATGATGATAAGTAGTGGACCATTATTCCATACTTTTTTCATACATATATAATACACCATTACTTTTTTACACAATCAAAGCAAGGGGATTATATTATTTCTGAAGTCTTTTGATGTCTGCTTCTACCATCATTTTTACAAGTTCTTGAAAGGTAACTTTTGGTTTCCATCCAAGTTTTGTCTCTGCTTTTGAAGCTCGTGCTTGCAAATGAGGTACTTCAGCTGGGCGCTTAAACCGTGCATCGATCGTAACATACTTTTCCCAATCGGTAATGCCAATTTCTGCAAAAGCTAGTTTTACAAATTCTGATACTGCATGTGTTTCTCCAGAACCGATAACATAATCATCTGGTTGTTCTGCCTGCATCATTAAGTACATTGCTTCAACGTAATCTCCTGCAAATCCCCAATCTCTTTTTGCATCAAGGTTTCCAAGTGCAATATTTTCTGCTAAACCGAGTTTAATACGTGCAACGCCATCTGTGATTTTTCGTGTCACAAATTGAATACCTCGAAGAGGTGACTCATGGTTAAACAAAATTCCATTTGTAGTAAATAAACCGTATGATTCTCTAAAGTTCACTGTCATCCAATAGGAATACACTTTTGAGATTCCATAGGGACTACGAGGATGGAAGTTTGTGTTTTCATCTTGATACCCTCCATCATTAGCAAGTCCAAACATTTCACTAGTGGACGCTTGATAATATTTTGTTGTTGGGGAGAAAAATTTGATTGAGTTTAAAAGGTAAAGAACACCGAGCGAATTAATTTCTGTAGTTAACTTTGCTTGATCCCATGAAGAACCCACAAATGATTGTGCTGCTAGATTGTAAACTTCAGATGGTCGAACTATTTTTATAAGGTTGAGAAGTGAGGACTCATCTGTAAGATCGCCCTCAACTAACTCTACGGTTTTATCAAGGCCGAGAAACTTTAAATTCCCCATATGAGGTTGGGAATATCGTCTCATAAGCCCGTATACTTTGTATCCTTTTTCAATAAGAAGTTTTGCTAAATAAGGTCCATCCTGTCCTAAAATGCCCGTGATAAGTGCTGTTTTTGCCATAGATATTCGTAAATTTACAATACCAATAATTATAGCAGGTGTTAAAGGCAAAATCAGAAGTATTGGGATACAGATTACTCTAGCCCATATTAAAAACCAATTTGAAGCAGTATGCCGGCACGTGACATTTATGCCGTCGAGATTTTAAGGCGGGTAGGAAAAACGAAGCATAAGACGTCACTGAACGGCATATGCGAGAATTGGTTTTGTTTGAATGGATTTCTGTATAATATACGTTATGATTGCCAAACTATCTTCCTTTCTCAAGCGCCCCACTAGCACCGCCGTCATTATTAACACTGTTGGGAACTACCTCAATGTCTTCTTTTCTGCTTTTTTTATCTATCTTCTTGTGCGAATTATTAGCAGAACGGAATATGGAGTATTTAGCGTTCTTCTTGGTATAACCTTTGTTCTGGCGAATCTTCTTGATTTTGGCACTACCGCTACACTCTATTCATACCTTCCTTCTCTCATTGAAAAAAAATCTGAGAACGCCTACCGACTTATTAAAAGCACATTTTTTTATCAAACACTTTTTTCGAGTATTGTCATTGGATTTCTTCTCATAATATTTCCATGGCTTGATTTAGTTTTTTTTAAAACAAAAGCGCCTGTTATGACTTTGTATTTAACCGGTATTTCTGTCATGTTTTTTATATGGCAAAATTTTCTTATCAATTGTCTCTATGTTACGAAGAGAGTTCTTCAAGTAAATCTATATACACTCATTGCAAACGTTGCAAAAACAATCATCGTCATAGCTCTCGCATTAACACATACCATTTCTGTCGGTCTCATCATTTTTGTATTTGGAATAATAGGACCAATCATTTTTTTTGCCCTTGTCTATTCTTCTAAAAAAAACCATATGGACGCCCTAATGAAAGCTCCTATCGAACGGAGTGATTTTAGAATGCGCTATACATTAACCTATTTTATTGCCTCACAATTCTTTAATTTGGGTCTTCGTATGGACTTATTTCTATTGTCTTATTTCCTTTCTAAGGACCTTGGAGATTACGGAGCAGCACAGAAGATTATTCTCACTATTATTACAACAATTGTAAGTATTACTCAGGTAATTTCTCCGGCATTTGCAAAAGTAAAAAGTAAAAAAGATTTATATATGAATGTTAAACCAGCACTCCTCTATATGTTAATTCCTACTGTTATTTTTCTTGCACTATTTATTACCCCTGATTGGGTATTTGAGCTTTTTTTTACCAATAAGTTTTATCACACTGCTGCAATATCACGTCAATTAGCAATTGTGTATCTCCCATATTCTTTTATTAGTCTCTTTCATCTTTTCCTCCTTTACTCCGTTAAAAGACCGGGAAATATACTTATCGGTAATGTTGCTATCTTTATTGTAGTAAGTGTTGGATGTTACCTATTTATTCCAACATACGGAGTATCTGCTGCTATTGGCTCTTTGGGAGTTGCGTTCACTATTGCCAGCCTTATTCTTATTGGCTTCTCATATCGTGCTTACGTTAGCCTCCCCAACGAGTAAAAGGGGACATTTCCAATTCTCCAAAATAAGTGGCCCACGATAGGTGGATTTTGTTTCTTGTATGCATCCTTTTTTCTTAAGAACTTCTACATGATTGTACCCATATATTTCTTCAACATAAGGGACTACCTGTATGTGTTCTGGGAGTACGGTATTTTGAACGTTACGCAGTTCAAATAGAGTCAAGGTGGAGTCGTAGTAGGTCACTGGGTCAGATGAGGGGAGGATCATATATACAGGCTTCAAAACGGTCATATAGTCCAAATATGATAAAAAACCAGGTGATGAGTGTTGCTGCACCAGCGCAGAGATAATAACTCCATTTGGGGAACCAGCTGATTCTTCCAGTAGCAAATTTAAGGAATATCATAAGGAAGTTTCTAAGTTCTGCCTTGCCCAACACCAACGACCAATTTTTTACAACCGCCAAACCCATTTTGGCATTATTAAGCTGTTGCAGTAGTAGAGGGGAGAGGAGAAGAAGTGAAAGAAATAATCCCCATGTCATCCCCGTGAAGACGGGGATCCAGTCGATAATTTTCAATTGATTTTTTTTTCTCTGGATTCCCGCCTGCGCGGGAATGACAAACAAACTCATAAGTATCATTCCCAATATAAAGAATGCACTTCCGTAAAATGTCAGCATTGCCAATGCAGAAAAAATGTTGAATAGATAAACATGTTTTTTATTCAATTCTTTATCTCGAGTTACTCTTAATAAAGAGTATAGGGCAGCAGTTAAAAACGCAGTTGCCATCATATACATTCGTGCTTCTTGACTGTAGTAGATAATAAGCGGATTAAATAGAAAAAAAGCTGTAGCCCATGTTGCAGTTTTTTTATCTTTGAGAAAAGACCCAATTTTATATACGTAGAATCCAGCTATGAGTGAAAAAATGACAGAAGGCATTCGAAGTGCAACTTCAGAGGAACCAAAGAAAGTGTTCCATAGAGACATAAGCATGTAATATAAAGGAGGATGAAAATCATGAGGGGAAAATTGAGTTGGGATTTGAAGAAAGGGGATAGATCGCACAACTTTTGCAACGATTGCTTCATCAAGCCACAGTGATTGGTTAAGATTGATGAGTCGAATAAGAAATGCTGAGATAAAAATGAATGTTATTGTCATTTCACGTAAAAAGCTGTCATCTCGAGCGAAGTCGAGAGATCTCAATTGATAAATCACTCCAGTTTGGATTCTTCATTGCAATTATATGCATTTTTTTTGCTCTATTCCACTTTTTAAGCTGTTTCTCTCTTTCAATTGCTTCTTGAATATGACGGTACTCTTCAAAATAGACTAGTTGAACACAATTATATTTTGAACTAAATCCTTCTACTAATTTATTTTTATGTTCGTAAACTCTTCTGAGAATGTTATTTGTTACTCCGATATACAAAACCTTAGAAAGACTAGACATCATATAAACATAATACGATTTCATATTTTATTATATAGATTTCTCCACGCGCTTCGCTTGGTCGAAATGACAAGGGGAGGGGTTATTTCTTTTTTACAGGTGTTGGAGTTACTTTGCTTGTCGGTAGTGGCGTTGGTGTTGGGGTAATTTCAAGTATCCCATTGCTTATCATTGTTTGTATCTCCTTCCAATTATCTTCTCCTGTTCGCGGGATGAGGATATATCCTCCATAATCTGAATATGAGCTTTTAAGGTAGTCTGTGTCGCTCATATGGATACTAATAAAACGATACTTTGCTGCATCTCCCGCTTCGCCCATAAATTTTTTCATCTCATCAACTGAGATGTCTGTTTCAACATGCGCTTTTACTTCATTCATGAGAGAAAATACTTTTGTTACAATACCAATGCTAATAAGTTTGTTTTTTACCGCCTTTACAAATTGCTGTTGGCGAGCAGCTCTCCCAAAATCTGACCCATCCTGTAATGAATGACGAGAACGTACATATTTAAGTGCTGTTGCCCCATCCATATGTGTCATACCTTTATCAAAGTGCAGATGCTCATATCTACAAGGAAATGCCTCCTTAGGATCTTCGGATATGTTTTTGAAAAAAGTTTCAAGTTCCGGTTTTTCAGCAAATAATTTTTTCTTTTCATCTTCACTATATCCGGGTTCCATAAACTTTTTTACCTGCTCAAATTCTGCTTCTTTCCCACATAATTCCTGCTCCTTGCCAGTTATTGGATATTCATAATCATCAAATGTTTTTTGGACGTCAACATCTACGCCGCCAAGAGAATTGATTGCTTTTTCAAAACCTGTAAAATCTACTGCAATATAATTATCTACTGTTAAACCTGTCACTGTTTTAATTGCTCCTTCTAAAAGTTCTGGGCTCCCTGGTTTTTTCATATCAACATCAGGATAATTCGTTGGATTCAAACTGATTTGATACAAAGAATTTATTTTTGAATGAAAATCTGCTTTTGATTTTGTAGGAAGTTTCACCCATAAATCTCGAGGGAGTGAGGTAAGAGACACTGTGTTTTTTTTAATATCTATATGAGCCACCATAAGTGAATCAGTAAGATAAGGACCTTCGTGCGCCTTACCATCTTCACCTATTCCTCCATATCCAAGAAGAAGAATATTATATTCTGTTTTTTCCTTCACAACAGGAGGTGTATTCTGACCATTCTTATATATAGCTTTATAAAAATCTGCTGTTCGAAGTGCAAAATAGGCAATATAAATCCCAATAAATGCGAGGAGAATAATAAATATTTTCTTAACCATAAGGATATATTATACAGAACTATTCTTTTTTTTAGCTGTCACGAACCACATAAAAAGAAAGATCAGACCAATTACACCAAACGATGCGTGAAACTGACCAATATACTTCTTATCAATTGCAATTCCTGCAAGATAATTGAGTGCAATATATGGAATGCGTCCAATAAACTCGAGTGTTGAAAGAGTAGTAGCACGATAGGTAGAGCTAATTCGCTTGTTTACAATCGCCGGTATCCACGCATAGGAAAGTCGACCAGGTATTTCGATGAGAAGCATAACAAGAACACCCCACCAACCGAATGGAAAAAATGACAAGATAAACCCAACACTAACAAGAGCCCCTAAAATAATTGCACCATTAAAATCACTTAATCGTTTTTGAAACCAAACCAACTGGCCAACGATGAGGGCACATACAATAGCGGAAACTCCATAGAATACTGATTGTTCTTTCGCAAAAAGGCCAAATCCTACTGCGATTGTTGGTTTTGAGATACCCCAATCGTACATACGCATAAGCACTGCGAGTACAAGTGCTGGAATAATGAAGGTGCGCATTTGGGGTAACCACAATTCTGTAAAACCTTCCTTATGTTGATTGATAAACGATTTAAGATGATCAACATATACTTTTTTTGCATTAACTTCTGCAAGAAAAAAGGAGGTAACAAAGGCAACAAGTGCTGCAATTGCACTCATAATATGTGCGAGTCGAAAATGAATGCTATAGAGCCATCCTCCCATTGCTGCAGTAACAGCAAAGACAAGAATAGTCATTTGAGTGTTAAATGAAACAACGTGATTGTATTCCTCACTTTTTCCTTCTTTCTTAAGAGATTCAAATACAAGAGCATCAAGTGCGCCTGTTATAAAAGCACGCCCAAGACTCTGCACAACTACGCCAAAAAAGAGTTGCCATATAGAAACTCCTAGTGCAATAATCAAGCTCCCCGCGAAAAGCATCCCAACCCCAACTACAACAGATTTCTTTTGGCCAAACATGTCCGCTAAGACTCCAGTGGGGATTACTACAAAAAATTGGAGAAGAGAAGTGATGGAAAAAATAAGACCAATAAGGCTATAAGACCCAAACCTGCCCCAATAAAAGTACCAGACAGCCTCAATAAACCACATATTGAGCGCAATTTCGATTATGTAGTATAAAAATACATTACGATTCTTAGCTTCTGGGAAGAGTCCGTTTCTAAAAACTTTATGGATAAGTGATGTAGGGCTAGGGAAGCGCATGTGAGCTCTCTAGTGAACAAAATTAGAACCTTTTATCAGCTGTCCACCAAGCAGTATTATATACCAAACTTCGATCATTAAGGTGTTTTCTTTTTAAAACATAATGCTTTGAGGCCATATCGACCTTATCTTTAGGTCTCATTATTGGCTCCAAAGAGTACTTCAAATACACTCAATATTGTATTCTGTCCGCTTATATGTTTTATTGGCGGACCAAACAACAACTTGGGAGTGTATTAAAAAAGAAGAGAATCGAGCTTGGCTTTTCTCAAGAATATATTTCACTTGAAATAGCGACAGACAGAATGGGATTGTCGGCCCTTGAAAATGGGAAGGCAAATCCAACGCTTTTTACACTTCTCAAGCTCAGTGGTGTACTTCACGTTAAACTGTGGGAAGTATTGAGGGAGATAAATGTATAAATAGTTTTACGGCGAATGGTATTTGATAATGATGGACCTCAATATATGCTAGTTTCTATTTTTTTCCGATAAAGGTGCTCATAATCTTACTAATATCTCCGTTCAATTTTGAGCCCAAGTCAAGTATTTTTTCTTGCTCACTCTCCGTAAATTTATAAATTCGTAATTTGGATACATCACCTAACAAAACATCTGACGAATTAGTTTTCATTATTTCTGTGTTACCCACAAAAAGAGAATGTTTAGCGAGATTAAGGTGTTTATTGTATTCCTTTAACTCAACTATTAAGTTCTTAAAACTGCTTTCAGAAGTCTTCAGCTTCTCATAACCTATTTTTTCCAACATATCTATTTTATTTCCCAACATTCCATCTTGATGATATTTTTCTTTAAGATTGTCAAATAAATTTGTTATACGAAAAACTAAACTATTCCCCAAGAGAATAACATTCCCAATAAACTGATAAACTCTTTTAATATAATCATCCAACTCAGAGGGAAGATTATTAATCTTAGTAATAATACTAACATTGTTGGTACTTTCCATATCTCATAGATCTACGAACATTAATTAATAAACCAATATACCAGATTTTGATAAAAAAATAAGGTAACGGATTTTTTATTATCGAACTATTTTATGTACTGCTTCTTACCTTTGATAGTATCGATTACCAGGTCAATAAATAAACCTGGGAAATAGCATAAATGTTATTGGTTTCTCCATCTCTTCAATAGAAATGGGTCTCATATCTTCTCCATATATTCTGAGGCTAGCTAGCTTCATAATTTAGAATAGTTGATAAACCTATATTTTGTCGAAATTTAAGATACAACTAAATTTAGTAATTACTGTCATGACAAGTGATATAATTATTTGTATTAGAATTCCTATTTTTATATATGGCTAGCGTAAAATCAACCAGACCTTTTACAGAAGCTCCATCTTCTGGATCTGTTACAGAGGAATATTTTTTTCGGATGATGTCTCCAGGCGCTGCAAGAAAATCAAAATCTTATGAGGATGAGGAACAAAAATCTCTTCAATGGTTAATAGATAATACTTCCGATATATTCGAACGCAATTTTATAGTAATTGGTGCGGGAACTCTTTGGTACGTTGATCTAGTATTTAACAAGGTTAAAAACTACATCGCCATTGAACCATTAAGTAAACTTTATATAAGTAGACAATTAATGTTTTTAATAAAAAAATTTAAAAACATCAAAATTATTAGTAAATTATTTGGGGATGTGTCAATAGATGAGATACCTAATGGAAAAAATATTTATGTCTTTATGTTTAATATTCTGGCATATATAGAGGGTCCAATTACTCGGATAAATAAATTGATTAAACCAAATGACATAATATATATTTCTTCTTGGAATAAAACCCCAGAGGCGAAGCAAGTACGAAAAAAATATTTTGATTACTTAAATAGTTTTGAGAATGAAATAATTATTGATCCAGAGTCAACTCTCGGCCTATGTCATTTAGATAATTTTCCATTTGACAAGTTAAAGTATTATAAAAGTCACAAGAGAATTACTGACAAAATTACAGATATTTTAATTATTTATACCTAGTGTTATAACTTATGAGATACCTTTTACATGATGTATTCATAAATTCTGTAAAAAAATTCCCAAATTCGATTGCGGTTTATGAAGAAGGGGGTCAATCTTATAGTTATTCAAAACTAAACTCACTGGCAAATAGATTCGCAAACATTATTTCAGCAAATAAGCAAGATATACGTAATCAGCCTTTTGTTGGCATTTTATCCTCTGTTAATCCTAAAAGTATTGCCGCTATATTAGGATGTTTAAAAATTGGATGTTCATATGTTCCTTTAGATGAATATTCTCCAGTTGATAGATTACTTCACATCATACAAAACACGAAGCTAGATGTTTTGATAATTGACCCACATTGGTATGAAGTTCACAAAGAACTTTTTAAAGCTCAGGAAATAAAAGCTGTTATTTTTTCAGATATTTCTGATCAACAAGGTCAAAAAGTTATTAACTTTAGTAAAGTAGAGTCAGCCTCAGACAATGAACCTCCTCTCTTAAATCAGGTAAGTGATGATTTAGCATATATTCTTCATAGTTCCGGATCAACAGGAATTCCCAAGGGGATTATGTTGACGCATAGGAATGCTAGAACTTTTGTAGATTGGATGCAATTGGAATTTAAGATTACTCAAGATGATGTGATAATGTCTCGGGCGCCATTTAAATTTGATCTTTCAGTATTTGATATCTTTAATACATTTAATGCAGGAGCAAAGCTTGTCTGTTTTAAGTGGAATATTAAAAGGAATGGCGATCAAAAACACACTGATTATGTGAATCTAATGAAGGAACAGCATGTTAGTGTCCTCTATACAACCCCATCAACGTTTATTGTTCTAATGAATAGAGGGGGCTTAAAAGAAGCCAATTTACCCTTAAGAGAAATAATGTATGCTGGTGAGCCTTTTCCAACAGCACAATTAAGGAGTTTAAAAAAATGTCTTCCAAATACGAGAGTTGCTAATATATATGGTCCTACAGAAACCAATATAATTACTTATTGGTGGGTGGACAAATTGCCCGATGATGATGCGTCAATTCCTCTTGGGTATGTTGTTGAAGATACTGAGATATTAGTAGTGTCTGAAGATGGGTCCCGTATATGTAAAACCAACGAAATGGGGGAGCTTTGGTGTCGAGGAGGAACTGTGACCTTAGGGTATCTGGGAATGGCTGAAAAAAGCGCAGCATGTTTAGTTGATAGTCCTTTTCATAAATATCCTGCAAAATTTTGGAAGACTGGTGATTTTGGATATAGAGACGAACAAGGCCTTCTTCATTACAAAGGGAGAAAGGATCATATGGTTAAAGTGAAGGGATACAGAATTGAATTAGGAGAAATTGAATCTGCATTGGCAAATTATAGTGATCTTGATGAATTCTGTATAATCGCTAAACCTGATGAAAAGTATGGCAATAGACTATATTGCTATTATTCTGTGAAACCAAAAAAAAATATTGTGCAACAAGATTTAATTAGTTTTCTATCCAAAAAAATACCTGAATACATGATGCCATTTGGTTTTTTTGAAAAAAGTATTATGCCAAAAACATCTTCAGGAAAAG
>JAPLYQ010000058.1 GCA_026395475.1 Candidatus Roizmanbacteria bacterium
TACGCATGTACATGGCGATTCTTAAAATAAACTTAGTTTATTTGCTGACCTATCGTGCAAATTTTATAAATAATATTATTTCTGCGCTGGCGTGGGGTGCATTTCAAGTTATTTGGATAGCGCTGCTTACAGGAAAGCGAGGGACGGTATTTGGATGGACACCTGATGACATGATATTACTTACGTTCGGTTATTTTATGGTTCTTGGTATTTTCCATTTTCTCTTTTCTCGTAATTTTGATATGTTTTCTCGAATTATCGATAGGGGAGAGTTTGATGCTATTTTGCTTAAACCTATTGATAGTCAATTTCATGCCACAATGCGTATTGCAAGTTACGCAAATCTTATTCGCGCGCTTGTTGGACTCGTGCTTATCATTATTTGGATTGTTATAAAGCACTATACCGTAACTCCTCTACAGGTTATTTTATTTAGTATATATATTTGTGTTGGAGTGATGACGTTATATTCCATTTGGCTGATCTTTATCACTACGCTCATTTGGTATCCTAATTTAAGTAATATGACGGACTTACTTTATACGGTAAATGGGCTTGCGCGATATCCAGGTGAGATGATACGGTCCTCTGGAAAAGTTATTCTCTATATTCTTATTCCTTTAGCATTGAGTATTAGTGCTCCTATGAAAATACTTCTTCATAAGAATGCATTAGAAGATGTTGTTATTCTTACCGTATCGGGGTTATCCCTTTTTATTGTCTCTCGAATGTTTTGGAAGCACTCGCTTAAATTTTACAAGAGCGCAAGTTAATTACTGTAGTTTTTGCTTAATACACATGAGGTATCGTTCTCCTGGATCTGGGTTACCAACGAGTTTATTGTGTCCCGTTATATTCTCGAGTGGAATAGAATAATATGTCATAAGGTATCGAACAGCATCTAAAACTCGCTTTTCTTGATTTTTCATGATTGTTGTATATTTTTCGTTTTCCCAGTCAAGGGACGTAGTTGATATCTTATATTGTGTTGCGATTTCTTCCTTTTTTTGTTGTAGTTCGCCAGGAGCAAGTGCATTATTTTTCGTTGGATTCACAACATTACAATTTAAGTCATACCACAGATCAAATTCAGTTCCATTTGTCTCAATATTAATTGAATCTTCAAGTGTGGAACATCCTTCCCATGTAATTTTGTCATCATAAAAATTGGACATTTGTAACGTTTCATTATTATCAATTGCAAGACCACAGACTACTTTTTTACTATTCAAAGTTCCCCATGTAGCACCATTTCCTAAGAAATTAGGACTGTCACTCCAATGAAGGACAATATGTTCGGGCTTAATACATATGTACTGAGTTTTTCCATAAGGGATAGGAAGAACATTCAGTCCCCAATCAGCATTAATTGATTTTGATACCTTCGTTGTCCCGTTACTACAATTTTTTCCCAACTGTGGCATGGTAGTAGGAGTTGGGGCAAGGGTAGGAGTAGGTGTATTTGTCGGCTTAGGTGTTGGTGTTGGGGTGAGGGTAGGGCTTGGAGTAGGAGTAGGTGTTTTTGTAGGCGTAGGTAATGGGGTGCTTGTGGGAATTGGTGTGTTTGATGGTTTTGGAGTAGGAGTGACAGGTGGCGTTAATATAATTTGAGGAATTGGGTCATCAACTATATTTCTCGTCAGTGAAGAAAGTGCTACTGCATAGTCAACTATATTCACGACTTCGTCTCCAGTCAGGTCCCCCTTAAGGTTTTTCCCAACTTTTCCCAGATCTGCAATAATACTTGATATATCATAACTATCCACTCTTCCATTAGCAGGTTCCACGTCACCTCCAGCAAATGCCTGAGCGGTAAGATTAAGGATGGTTGGAGGTTTATCTGTAAAGACAAATTGAGGGGCCATGCATGCCGATCCTGTCGCAACTTCACTACAAAATAAACGACTCATATATCCTTTTGGTTTAATAGAGATTGCATAGAAAGCAGTAAGAGGGATAGAAGAATCAAGACTGATTGTTGCCTCGTGGATTTTATCTGTATTGTATTGAAAATCGACATCCTTCCATTCTTTTACCTTTCCTTGAAAGTTATTATAAAACGTAACTGTGCCCTTGACCGTATTAGGAATGAAATGTTCTCCTTGTAGCTTTATTTGCAAGGTCACTGTTGGATTATATGCGCGTGTGAGACCAGATCTTAATGTGATAAATAAGACCAAGAAAACAACAATACTAATGAGAAGAACCAACCCTGTTGTAATAAAAGCGAGAATAGTTGTGAACGATCTGCGAATAGTGTTGTAATCCATATTTCTTACCATGTTATATCTTTAAAACTGTGTTCTAGATCTAAAATTGATGTTCCCAAAGAATAAATATGTGTTTTAGTTGGATCAATGGAAATAACGACTTTTTGTGAAAGATCTTTTTTTTCAAACGTACAGGAAGCAAAGCGTTTATTAATCATTCCACCAGCAATTTTTTCTGTGGTGATATTTGCAATACCCGTAATGTTCAGCGCATCATTCTTACTCGTTATAAGGGGATAATTTGAGAATACATCGCCTGGAGTGCAACTCGGTCCCTCTTTCATATTGGAGAATGTAAGCCCAAGATCCGCAGCATCAAACAATGCTTTTGTGGGGCCATTTATCCAAAATGCAATTGTTTTTTTTGATGGCGAAAATTGTGTCTCAATTGCAGAAATATACACGCCAGTTTCTTTTTTAGTATCTGTCACATTTGCGGTTTGTTGTTCACGCAGATCGTCTACATTTTTTCTTAATTGCCCCTGCATTTGGGTTTGAAGCGAGTTGATATATTTTTTGTTTTGTTCAAGAGCTTGTGTATTATCTTTATTTACTTTTGTAAGACGAGAAAGTTCTTGATTCAGAAGGGTAATGCGAAGTAAGAAATAGACGATAATTGCAGAAATAATGAGAAAAAAAACAATCAGTGTCAATATAATTTTTTTCATGAATGGTATATATAGTGTATAGAGAGATGAGAGGTAAGTCAAATAACTCTCCTTGCATACAATCACTCTTGTATAATGGGAACTTATGAATACACAATCACACACTCTATCAAATGGCCTGAGAGTCTTATTAATCGATACGGAGTCATTTCCAACAGTAACTGCCCTCGTTATGGTAGGAGCTGGAAGTAGATATGAACGAAAAGATAATAATGGCATTGCCCACTTTTTTGAGCATATGGCTTTTAAAGGATCAAAGAAATACAAGACTTCATTTGAAATCTCTTCGGCAATCGAAGGAATTGGAGGAGTGTTTAATGCATTTACTTCTAAAGATCATACAGGATATTGGATAAAAGCTACGACAGAACATACACACACGCTTCTGGACGTGCTTTCTGACATGATTCTTCATCCTTTACTTGAAGCTGATGAGATCGAACGTGAAAAAGGCGTAATCGTAGAAGAAATAAATATGTATGAAGATATGCCTTCTCGAAAAGTGGGGGACATCTTTGAAGAAGTTATGTATAAGGGAAGTCAATTGGGATTTGATATTGCGGGGACAAAAGAAACAGTTACCGCATTTAATAGAAAAACATTTACCGACTATATTGATGAGTTATATCACCCAAATAATGCGGTAGTTGTGATCGCAGGAGGATTGCAGGGAAAAAATTATCTTCCAGAAATTGAGAAGAAATTTGGAACATGGAAGAATAAAAAAACATTAGCCTTTGAAAAATATGTGGGTCAACAAAAGAAACCAATTCTTCATATACAACATAAAAAAACAGAACAAGTACATATGTGTATTGGCTTCAAATCATTTTCTTTTACGGACGAGCGAAAATATGCACTTCAAGTGCTAGCTGCCGTTCTAGGAGGTGGCATGTCTTCACGTCTGTTCATGGAGGTGCGTGAGAAAAGGGGATTATGCTACTATATTTCAACTGGACGTGAGTTATATGCAGATACTGGAAGTTTGGTAACTCAAGCTGGAATTCGAAACGACAAGCAAAAAATACAAGAGGCAATTAACGTGATTTTAGAAGAACACATGAAAATCGTAAAAGGCACTGTTTCTGATGAAGAAGTTGAAAAAGCAAAAGAACTTTTGAAAGGAAGATATTTATTGAGTCTGGAAGATTCTATGAATATTGCCACGATGTTTGGATCAAAATATATTCTTGAGGGAGAAATTGCAGACACAAAAAAAGTATTGGAAAAACTGAAAAAAATATCTAAAAAGGACATAATTGCTGTTGCAAAACAGATTTTTATACCTTCTGGGCTTACCTGTGCCATAATCGGGCCACTCGGGGAGCATGATGTCGCGCTACCTGTAATACTATAATATACACTTGCATACAGGCTCATTTTTTGATAGTTTTTTTATATGGTGTATATTTTTTTGTATGAGGATTTTCGATACATAAAAAATACTCCTTTTTTACATATACACCAGTCTCCATGAAAAAGAAAACTCAGAAACATCTCTCAGATATTAAAGTAACAAAAATACCAGAGAGGCTTACTGCGCACGTAATTGAAACCAAAAGTAATATAAAAAGATCTATTATGATAGGGTTTTTTAGCTTCCTTATTACCGTAATTACTATATTCGTTTCGTTTCAATTTCCTCGCATAGTGGGAGAAATAAAAAAAGTAACTCTTGGTTTTATGCCTAAGGAAAAAATAAATTTGGATAATACTTTTTTAAACGGCGTGGATCAGTCAGTTGACCCACTTTTAGTCAAAAATATTATTGATAGACGAGATCCAACATGGATTTTTGTAGACTATCGTTCTCCTGCGGAATTTAAGGCGAGCCACATTAAAGGCGCAATAAATATTCCCCTGTACTTGGATTTTAAAGCATATTTAGAATCAACCGTTTCACTTGATATATGGTATGCAGATTATTGGAAAGTACAAAAATTGGGAAAAAAAGTATTGTTGTACGGATATTGGGACAAGTCAAAAATGGCACAAAACCTCGCACAATTTCTTACAAAAAAGGGTGAACATTTTTATTTGCTCAATATGGGATTCTATGAATTCAAGTCCAATTACTATCAATGGGTTCCAGGAGGAGATATGAACGACGTTACAGTTGCCGCATATCTTGAGGGCACTTTTGTGGAGCCTCCAAGAGCTGATGGGGTACCAGCAAATCCAACAACAAAATAACATGAGAAAAATAAAAAAATTATTTTCATTTGTCAATAAAAGACTTTTAAGAAAAGCTTTTATTCTCCTCATGGTTTTGAGCATCTATGTCCCAGGCTTTTTGTCCTACCTTCCTCAAAATAGCGCTCCTGTACTTGCTGCAACTCAAACCTATACATCTCAAGCAGATTTTATGGCGGGGAAATATGAATTTAACGAAATTGACCCACTTTCAAGTGCAGGAGACATACAACTTCAAGCAGATTTGGGTAACTGGGATGCGTCTGCTCCAGCATATTTAAACCACAATGTAAACACAAATACCAAATTGATACGAGTAGGAAATTTTTTGTATGCATTTAGGAATAGACAGTTGGGACAGTTTGTTCGTTATGATTTATCTACTCGAGAATGGAAAGAGATGGCATACACACCAGATCAACCATATGAAGTAATTGATGCAACATCCAACCATACAGACACTATCTGGGCTTTTGCAACAAGAAGTGGAAGAAAACATTTTTTAAAATATTACGTTCCCACAGACACCTGGACGTATTTAGACACAACACCACTCACTCTTACACAAGGATCAACTTTGCAATATGTGGCTCCCAATTATGTGTATGCATTTCAAGGTGGTGGTACAAGCTTTTGGAGATATAACATCACAAATAATGCATGGTCACAACTTGCAAATGCAGTTGCCACCTGTACCAATTATTGTTCTCTTGAATATGACGGATCCCAATATATGTATCTTGCAACTGATGCAGGAGCTCCTGATGGATTTTTCCGTTATGACACGATAAATGGTGGGGTCTGGGTTGCACAAACGAGTATGCCAATTGATGGAGCTATGAACTATGGTTCTGATCTTATCAAAGCTGGTTCAAGTTACTACGTTATGCGAAGCGCAGGAACAAATACGTTTTATAAATTCACGGCAGGAACATGGACGACCGTTCGAAATGTGCCTTTTGTCACTACGTATGGAAGTATGGCCTACGATGATGCAAATAATCAACTCATCGTTATGGGAGGTGTTGGAGAATTGGCGTATTACTATCCAGCTACCAATACGTGGAGCAATCCGATGACAGGTCCGCCTGCAAATGGATATCAAACAGCAAATGCAATTACTTCAGATGGTGCTGGGAATATTTATATGTGTCGTGGACAAACGACCACTACATGTTATAAATATGTAATAGCCACGGACACGTGGACTGCAACTACGGTAGCAACAGGAACATTAGGGACAGGAACTTCATTGACATATGTTAACAGCAAGCTTTATACCACACGAGGTGCTACTGCAAACAATATTTATAGTTATGATGGAGCAGCATAGGCGACACCCACTGCACCGCCAGCCCAATTAGGAGATGGATCTGCAATGGTAGCATCGGGTTCTGGAGCAACAGGCGCAATTTTTGCAGTACAAGGTGGAGCGGGGACAGGTTTTTATCGCTATGATGTTACAGGAAATTCGTGGCTTACAAAAACTGCAACATTAGAGCCTGTTTATCGTGGTTCAGGACTTGCTCAAGCAGGTATGTTTACGTATCTCTTAAACGGTGGAATGAGAGGAAAGTTTTATCGTTATCATGAAACAACAAATGGATGGGAAGAGCTTCCATCACTCCCTGTTGGAAGTTATGAAGGAGGAGGTCTTATTTCTGACGGAGGAAATTATATTTATGCGATGGTTGGTGGAGAAAATGATGTATGGTCTCGACGTATCTATCGCTACTCAATTTCCGGCGCAACATGGACTCGTATGGCAGATGCGCCTGGTATGATGCGCTTTGGTGGAGGAATGACATTTTACAATGGAACTATTTATGCATATAACGGATATGGAGGAAGTTTTTGGAAATATACTCCACCAACGACAACATATAAAGCAAGTGGAACATGGTATTCAGCAGTCCAAGATTTGACATATGTTTCATCATTTGGTAATTACACAACAACCGACACTAAACCAGGAGGAACAGGAGTTTCGTATTATACTCGAACGAGCGATAATCAAAATACTTGGGATGATTGGAGTTTGGTCAGTGGGACTACAATAAATTCGACTCCTCGAAGATATGTACAAACGAAAGCGGTGCTTACAGGTAATGGGACAGCTACTCCAACTATTTCTGATATTGCAATAAATTACACAGGGGATACTTCAGTTCCGGATATTGGAAGTCTCAGTCTTTCTGCAAAAGCACAAAAAGGGTCTGGGACAACAATCACAACAGGGAATACATATAACTACACAAACCCCTATTTTTCATGGTCTGGAGTCACTGATACTGAGTCTGGAATAGACGGATATTATGTCTATTTTGGATCATCTGCTTCAGGTGATCCAGTAACTCTGGGAAATTTCCAACAGACAACAGACTATGTCGTCAATACACCAATGGTTGCTGGCACTTCTTATTATTTGCGTATTGCACCAAAAAATAAAGCGGGGACAACTCCAGTGGCAGATACGTATTTCACATATATTTATAATGGAAATTCTCCAGCGACAACATCACTTATTGCAACAACACAAGATCAATGGGATGCAACCGACGCATCAAAAAGTGGGACATATGCGGCCAATTCTGCATGGTGGAATCATGCATATCAATATCGAAGACAACTTACTATTACTTCTCCACAAGTTGCTTCTCCTGGTGCGACAATAAAAGTAACTCTTGATACAGACGCACTTGTAACAGCGGGAAAAATGAGAAGTGATCGAAATGATTTGAGAATCACCTATTGGGATGGAACATTTTGGAAGGAAGTCAATAGACAATATATTGACGCAACAACAACTTATTTTCCTTTAGTAAAGGGAATTGCAATAGGAGCAAGTGACAATAACTATTATGCATACTATGGAAATAACAGTGAGACAAAAGTTCCCGATCAAACATTTGATCCATCCGCTCTTTCTAAATGGGGCTCTGCATTGCGCTTTGGAGGAGATGATTATGTAAAAATTCCTGCAGGATTTAACACCTCTGTTAATACACAATCTAAACTAACTATAGAAGGTTGGTTTAAATATTTTAATAGTGCTTCAGCTCGATGGATATATGGAGATAATAATGCTGCACCACAAATTGGTATTGGAATTCCAGCTGGAGCAAACTGGATGACATATAACTTTAAAACAGCAACTGCAGGAACCTTTACTGGACAACTCTTCAAAACACTTCTTTTCCCGGAAACATGTTATCACGTTGCATTCGTTTATGATGCAACAGCTTGGACATTCAACTCCTATATTAATGGACTAATTGATGCAACTTCCGCGTGTTAAACGTTGCTCAATATCCTGGTCCCTTTACACCTCCAGCAGCACCATTTAATAGTAATGCAAACACCCTTCTTCTTTATCACTTTGATGCAACAGGAACACAAAACGTAACCGACTCTTCTTCAAGTGGATTTACGGGGACTCTCGGATTAAATGCTTGGGGACTTGAGGCAACCGATCCAAACTGGACAGGTGATATAACCGCTTCTCCCGGAAGTGAAGTTGGGGCTCCACAATCAGCCGCAGATACAACACTTTCACTTGAACCACTTCCCGAAGGATCATGGGCGGGGAGCCAAGTATCATCACTTCCTTATGGTGTTCGTATGCAATATGGAGCAACAACAGTTGTCAATAATGACCTTTACGTTTTAAGAGGAAATAATACGACTGCATTTTATAAACAAGATATAACAACAGGTACATGGACTCAATTAACCGATATTCCACTCGCTGCAAACTATGGATCTGCAATGGAATGGGATGGAGCTGATGCAATCTATGTCATCAGAGGAAATGTCGCATCAACTTTTTATAAATACACAATTTCGACAAATACATGGTCTGCAGCTATAGATCAACCTATTTATACTTTTTCCTATGGAGCCTCTATTACCCGAATAGGGAATATGTTTTATATAGCCGCAGGAGGAAATGGCGCGACAATGTTGAGCTTCAATAAAAATTATGAAAGTACTATCGATGGAAACGATGCGTGGAGTACATTACAAAGTGCTCCATACAACATTTATTATGGTGCAGGTATTGCATATGATGGAAATAATACATTATGGTTAGTGGCCGGAAATGGAACTGGATTTGCAAAATATAGTATAAGTGCTGATACATGGGATACAACTGTTTCGGCCCCAGTATTAGCCCCTTACTTTATTGGATATTCAAGCAATAATGCCATTTTCCGTAACAATCACATATATACATTTACTTCCTATGATTTTCAAGCAAATGGCGAAGCTAAACATTTCCTTTGGAGCTATGATATTGCAACTGATAAGTGGGAGAAAATTGACAATGCAACAGAGTTCTGGGCATATACAGGTGCAACAGCATATGATCGTTCTCGATATGTCTATCTCGTTCAAGGATATGGAAATGGAGTAGCTGGAAACACCACAATGGTAAGGTATGATCTTGAATTAAATAAATATCTTCCAGAAACACCACCACTTCCACAAGACCGAATATATGAAGCTGACGGAACCGCAATCGTCCACCAGGTAAGTACAGGCACCTCAATGGCGTATGATGGGAATGATTATATCTACATGATTCAAGGGTCTGCGGCAAACACAGTTACTCCAGTAAACAGATATCAAGTATCGACAAAAAGATGGACCATGATTCCCAATATCCCATGTAGTTATTCAGGAGGTGCGGTATATGCTGGGAACAAACTCTATGCTGTCTGTGGAAATGGTACAAAGAAGTCGTATAGTTATGATCCACTTGCAAACGAATGGACAATGCTTGCAAATAATCCTGGGAATGCAGCAGAAACAATCACAAGTGGTGGTTCCCAAATAGCTGTATACAATGGGACTGATGCCCTCTATGTTTTGCGTGGAGGTACATCAAACACTCTCTATAAATACACGATCGGCACTAATACATGGACCACAGAATCTACTATAATTCCTGGAACGATTGGGCCAAATTATGGAGCGTCGATAACCTATGATGGAAGTAGATATCTGTATGTAATGCGAGGAAATAACACTGGAGATGTCTATCGATATGATACCTCAACTCCAGGATGGACAACGCTAACTTCAGTTCCAGAAACGGTCTCAAATGGTTCCGGATCAGTTCTCTCAAATGGAAAAATTTATGTCACAACCAGTTATAACAATAATAGCCTCTACATGTATGATATTGCTACAAATTCATGGCAATCAGCTCCTCTTGCACAGTCTCAAATTGCTGCTGGTGGAACATTGGTCAAAGGTCCTGGGAATAGTATGTATGCACTCCAAGGAAATACAATGTTTACATTCTGGAAATACAATTTGCCAAGTGCAACTTCATCATATAAATCTACTGGAAACTATATTTCACGAACGGTTGATTTAGGAAAGCCATATGCATTTTCAGGACTTACTGCAACTGTTGCATCTCCATCCGCAACATCAATTGGTTTTGAAACTCGTACTTCAACAGACGCAACTACATGGTCTTCATGGGCAGCCACTTCAGATCTAAAACAAAATCCAACAAATCAATTTATTTATAAAATAAATTCACCTGTTGCTCGCTATATGCAAACACGAGTAACGATGAATTCAGAAGAAGGAGCTGCTACTCCCACAGTATCTGATATGTCAATTGAGTATTACCAAGACACAACAGCTCCAACCAATCCATCAGGAGTGATCGGTTATACATCTGCAACAAAATCTGCAACAATTACCGATTCTATTTGGTACAACCACAACCATCCATATTTTGAATGGACGGGGTCAACGGACGGAAACAGTGGAAGTGGAGTAGGGGGATACTATGTGTACTTTGGTACAGATTCAGCAAAAATAGCCTCAATTTCGGGCGTATTTACCTCTCAAGCAAACTATACTGCAACTCTTGCAACTGATCATTCTCAAGACGGATTTTATTATCTTAACGTTCAAGCAGTTGACGTTCTTGGAAATATTGCAGCACCCACAACGTCACTTTTCACATATAGATACATCGATACTGTTTCTCCAAACAATCCAAATGTCATTTCTGCATTTGCTGATAATACAAAAATTGCAAGTCTTTCAGCTGCTGGAACAACATGGTACAACTATGCACGACCTTATTTTGAATGGAGTGGCGCTACAGATGACGCTGGTGGGTCGGGCGTTGCTGGATACTACGTATATTTTGGAACAAATCAAAACGCACTCGCTTCGCAATCTGGAACATTCCAAACCGGTACTTCATATAACCCAACAATGCAAACAGATGGTTCTGACGCAGGCGATTATTACTTAAATATTCAAACAAGAGATGCAGTAGGGAATGTTGCCGCTTCAAATTGGACCTCATTCCATTACAAGCATATTGATCGTGTTGCTCCAACAAATCCAAATGCACTCGGGTCATATGCCGATATAACTAAATTGAACCCTCTTACTCCTGGTGGGACAACGTGGTACAACTATGCCCATCCCTATTTTGAATGGACTGGCGCAACAGATGAAGTGGGTGGCTCTGGAATTGCTGGATATTATGTGTACTTTGGTACTAACCCAAATGCAGTTGCGTCTCAATCTGGAGTTTTCCAAACAGGTTCAACCTATTCTCCAACAATGCAGACAGATGGTTCTGATGCTGGTGAATATTATCTTATCATTCAATCAAAAGATACGGGTGGAAACAGTGCGACATCAAATTGGAATGCATTCCATTATAAACATAGTGATTCTGTCCCACCAAACAACCCAAACAATATTTCAGGATATTCAGATATAACAAAAATCACAAGTATTACAGAAGGCACATGGTATAACTACGCTCATCCATACTTTGAGTGGACTGGCGCAACCGATGATGTTGGAGGCTCTGGTATTGCTGGATATTACGTGTACTTTGGCACTAATCCAAGCGCAGTAGCCTCACAGTCTGGAGTCTTCCAGCTTGGTTCAACTTATTCTCCAACGATGCAAACAAATGGGTCAGATGCAGGTGACTATTACCTTATTATCCAATCAAAAGATACAGGTGGAAATGCAGCAGCATCTAACTGGACCGCTTTCCATTACAATCATATTGATGTAACCGCTCCAACAATCCCAACAACATTATCCTCTTATACTACCGCATCAAAATCTGCTGTCTTAAGTCCTGATATTTACTACAACAATTCAAGCCCATACTTTGAATGGACTGGCGCAACAGATGAAGCAAATGGTTCTGGAATTGCTGGGTATTATGTCTATTTTGGATCTGATCCATATGGAGTTGCATCAACCTCAGGTACATTTGTCACACAACCACACTTTACTGCATCTCTTGCAACAAATAGTTTGGAAGATGGTGATCATTATCTTATCATTCAAACAAAAGATACTGCAGGAAATATAAGTTATGGACAATGGAAACCATTCCACTATGTGTATGATCATACACCACCAACAGTTATCCCATCAGAAAATGTCGCAGTATTACCAAACGGATACACTTCTGTAAACAATTATCGATTTATATGGGATGCCACAGATGACCCATTGCCTAATGGTGCAGGAGTCGGATTTAAGGGGTATTATTATAAAACAGGAACAGGGTCTGGGGCTCTATCACAAGATATATTTACAACAGGTCTCACCGTTACAGGGATCACAGCTTATCAAGAAGGCATTAACACATTCCTTATCCGAGCAGCAGATAATTTAGGAAATTATTCAAACTATACGACAGTGAATTATTACTTTAATAGCACCGCTCCTTCAGCACCAAAAAATCTTTCAGTTGATGTAAGTAATGCGGGTGCAAATAAATTTAATTTTGTATGGGACGAACCTGCAACATATAAAGGGACAATGAAAGAATATCGTTACTCGGTAAATGAAGTGCCAAATGCAGCGAATATATCTACTGCATCGGGGCGACTCGTGAACAATATTAAAGGAACCCATGATGGAACAAACACATTCTACGTTGTGGGAGTTGATGACGCATACAACGTGAACTATGGTAACTATGCCTCCAAAACATTCTCAGTATCGGTCAGTGCGCCTGGTATTCCACTTGCTCCTGAGGCATTTGACAACTCGATTCGAACTACCGCTCAATACCGTGTTGGACTTACATGGGATCCTCCAACAGATAAGGGAACAGCATTTGATCGTTATGAGGTGTATGCTTCAGAAACAAAAGGAGATTGTTCAGTAGCTATGACCGGGTATACACTTGCGGGATCCACCGCTGGTACTTCTTACGTTGCAACTTCAATTGGAGAAACCAATCTTTCTTCAAAAGCATACTACTTCTGTATATTGGCTTGTGCAACAACTAATCAATGTTCAAGTCCATCCACAACTGTTACTATGACTCCATCTGGTCGATGGCTAGTTGCTCCAGATCTTGTCGGAAGTCAATCTGCTACCGTAAAAACAAAATCAGCACTCGTTTCTTGGAATACAAGCAGATCAAGTAATTCATTTGTAAAATATGGAAAATCATCGGGTTCCTATTCAACAGAAGTTGGGTCTTCAACTCAAGCTTCCTATCACGAAATTAATATCACAGGTCTTGATCCTGGAACTACCTATTATTATCAGATGTTGTGGACTGATGAAGATGGTAATTTAGGAAAAAGTACCGAAAAAACGTTCTCGACCAACCCAGCTCCATTTGTCTCGGCAGTTAAATTTAGCAGAGTCAATATTAACTCGGCTCAGGTAACATTCACCATAAAAAGCGGTATCAAAGCGACAATCCAATATGGGAAAACATTAAGTTATGGAAGCATTGAAACAATTT
>JAPLYQ010000125.1 GCA_026395475.1 Candidatus Roizmanbacteria bacterium
AGTTATAAAAAGGCTCATACACTTCTTGGGAAAATAATTTCCATGATGGAAAATGGGGAATATTGTGTTGATATCATGCAACAGAACTTAGCAGTCATAGGACTACTTAGGTCTGCCCATCAACAGCTAATGGAAAGCCACCTTAACTCATGTTTCAAACACGCTATGAGCACTAACAATCAAAAAAGGAAAGATCAGATGATCGAAGAAATCTTGAAGGTTAGCAATTTAGCCAACAAATAATGAATACTAAAACTATCTCAATTAAAGGAATGCACTGCAAATCATGTGAGTTGCTTATTGAAGATGAATTAAAAAATATTGAGGGGGTTACTTCAGTTGATATTAGTCATCGCGCAGGGACTGCGGTGGTACATTTTGAAGGAAGCCATTTGAATCAAAATGATGTTGTGAGCGCAGTGAAAAAAGCTGGATATGAGATTGGATCAACTGAAAAATTGCCATTTTTTACAAGGAATGCCAATGATTATATTGAGTTGGGTTTTAGCGCTGTCATATTAATACTTCTTTACTTAATTGCAAAAAGTTTTGGTTTGCTTGATCTTTCTTTTGTTAAATCAAATAACTTTGCAAGCTTGCCTGTTGTATTTTTAGTGGGGCTGACTGCCGGCGTTTCAACATGTATGGCGCTTGTTGGTGGATTAGTGCTTGGAGTAGCAAGTCGTTTCTCCCAAGATAATCCAAATGCTTCAACAGGTAAAAAATTTATGCCTCATATTTTCTTTAATATCGGAAGAATTATCTCTTTCTTTTTATTAGGAGGAATAATCGGGCTTATTGGATCTGCATTCCAACTCTCGCTAACTATTACAGGGGCACTTATAGTATTAGTTGGAATCTCTATGATTATACTTGGCTTACAACTTACCAATATTTTTCCTAGAATTTCTGCAACGTCAATAACGTTGCCAAAGGGAATCAGTAAATTTCTTGGGATTTCGACACATACAACCCAATCGTATTCACATAAAGGTGCATTGATGATGGGGGCACTTACCTTTTTTGTCCCATGCGGATTTACGCAGGCAATTCAGCTATATGCAATGACCACAGGATCATTTGTGACTGGAGGAATTACTATGGCAGTATTTGCTCTAGGCACTACACCTGGACTCTTAAGCCTAGGAGGAGTTACTTCCTTTATAAAGGGGAAGTCCTCCCTTTTTTTTAAATTAGTCGGATTAGTTGTAATCGCTATGGCACTCTTTACTATTTCAAATGGACTTACTTTAGCAGGCTTGAAAAATAACAAGATAAAAAATAGCATTCGAATTGATGATCCGAATGTAAAAATGGAAAATGGAATACAAGTGGTACATATGGTACAAGATGCTCAGGGTTATACCCCAAAATTATTTACTCTGAAAAAGAATGTGCCAGTCAAATGGTATATGAAATCTATTTACCCATCATGTGCAAGTAGTATTATTGTGGAGAAGCTCAATATTAGAACCCTTCTAACAGAAAAAGAACAGGTCTTTGACTTTACTCCAAAAGAAGCGGGTGAGATTCCGTTTAGCTGCAGCATGGGAATGTATAGTGGCGTTATTAATGTTCAATAATAATTATGGCAACACAAACAAAAGTAAATCTTTCACTTTCTGGTATGCACTGTACTGCTTGCTCAACACTTATCGAAAAATCATTGAGTAAGGTTCCCGGAGTTGCACAAGCTGCGGTTAATTTTTCTACTGAAAGAGCTGTAGTCTTTTTGTCTCCAGAAACTGATAAAAACACACTTATTACAGCTGTTAAAAATGCTGGATATACTGCGGAAATCATCGAGGGAAGTGATAATAATAAAGAAGAAAAGAAAAAAGAAAATGAATATAAAGAACAAAAAAAGACACTTATCATGAGTGCATTGCTTAGTGCTCCGATGATGTATTTTATGTTGCTTGATTTTTTTCCTTGGCTTCCTGGACAAAATATCTTGCCCTTTATTGGAATAATTTCACTTCTCCTTACTACGCCAGTTCAATTTTATATCGGAAAAAACTTTTATAAAGGGGCATGGGCTGCACTTCGCATGAAGTCCTTCAATATGGATAGTCTTGTGGCAATTGGAACTTCTGTGGCATATGTATATAGTCTCGTGCAGTTGTTTATTTATACTTATTCATATCATTCACTTATTGGGATAGCAGGAGAAAAAATTCCTGAGCTATATTTTGAAACTGCAGCATTTCTTATTACTTTTGTTCTTTTGGGAAAACTTCTTGAAACAAAAGCAAAACAACGTACAACAGATGCAGTACAAAAACTTGTTCATTTGAAAGCAACTATTGCTCACCTTATGAAAAGTGGAGAAGTACACGATGTTTCAGTTGATGTGGTACAAAAAATGGATCATATATTAGTTCGACCTGGCGAAAAAATTCCAGTGGACGGGAAAATTATAAAAGGTGAATCATTTGTAGATGAATCAATGATGACAGGAGAGTCGATGCCTGTTGAAAAAAAAGAAGGAATGAGGGTTATTGGAGGAACAATAAATAAATCTGGTAGTTTTGAATTCATTGCAGATAAAGTAGGAAGTGAAACTATGCTTGCACGCATCATCCAACTTGTTGAAGATGCTCAGGGTACAAAAGCACCAATTCAAGCATTGGCAGATCGTATTTCTGCATACTTCGTTCCGACAATTATTGGTATTTCTTTGCTTACATTTATTATTTGGTACTTTATACTTGGAGCATCGCTTTCTTATGCATTAATGGCACTCACTTCAGTCATCGTAATCGCGTGTCCTTGTGCTTTGGGGTTAGCTACTCCAACTGCAATTATGGTTGGGACCGGCAAAGGTGCAGAAAATGGCATCCTTATAAAAGGTGGAGAACCACTTGAAACTGCAAGTGCAATAAAAATAATTGTCTTTGATAAAACAGGAACCATTACTTATGGTCGACCACAACTGACCGACATAATCCTTAATGAGTCGGTCACCCTGAGCTCGTCGAAGGGTCCCCTCAAAACTTTCAAACAACAACGTGATTATATCCTTCATATTGCAGCGTCACTTGAACATCATTCTGAACACCCACTTGCTGAAGCATTGCGTATGAAAGCAAAAGATGAAGGACTTTCTTTAAATAGTATTGATGGATTCAAGGCACTTTCCGGAAAAGGGATTGAGGGAGTTATTGAAAAGACACACTATTATTTTGGAAATAGAGTTCTCATGAATGACATGAAAATCTCAATTGCACAAAAAGAAAAGGAAATCAACAACCTTGAAAAACAGGGGAAAACGGTAATGTTACTTGCAAATAGTAAAGAATTACTGGGAATAATAGCAGTTGCAGACACCATTAAAGAAAGCTCTGTCGAAGCGATTATGCAATTAGAAAAAAAAGGCATTAATGTATATATGTTGACCGGAGATAATAAGGAAACTGCCCAGGCAATTGCAAAACAAGCTGGTATTACTCACGTAATAGCAGAAGTATTGCCACAAGATAAAGCGAAGATTATTAAGCAACTGCAGGGAAAAGGCCTACCCGCAATGCCAATGCAAAATATGCGTGGCAGGCGGGTTGCTATGGTTGGAGATGGTATCAACGATGCACCCGCACTTGCCCAAGCAGATCTTGGATTTGTTATGGGGAATGGCACAGATGTTGCAATTGAAACAGGAGATATTGTTTTAATGAAAAATGACTTACGAGATGTGGTAAATGCTATTGATCTTTCAAAGGAGACCGTTGGAAAAATAAAGCAAAATATGTTTTTTGCACTATTCTACAACGTCATCGGAATCCCAATTGCTGCTCGTGCTTTAAGTTTTTTAGGCATTGTCCTCATGCCAGAAATGGCTGGACTTGCGATGGCATTGAGTTCTGTATCAGTGGTTAGTAATTCACTTTTATTAAAGTTTTACAAACCTGGAAAGAGGAATTATGCATCTGTATTTGCCCCACTTGTTATGACTGTATTCTTTCTATTTATTTTCTTTGAATT
>JAPLYQ010000108.1 GCA_026395475.1 Candidatus Roizmanbacteria bacterium
TTAATTATTGATTTCGGCAAGGACTTTATTAATTCGAAAATAAACTATGTCAAAACAACTTTCAAAAACGTTTCTCGCAAAACAGAAAAACACGATAGAGGAAGAACAGAAAAAACTAACACTTCAAATTGAAGAACTTAAAAAGGAAGATCCATTTGCAGATCCAGATCATGCTTCTGATAATGCTGCAGTTGATACCGATGTCCGAGAACAGGTTGGGCATGACACAGTTGAAGCGGAAATAAAAGATGCAACGAAGAGACTCGTAGAACTTAAAGCTGCACTGGAACTCATAAAAAAAGACAGATATGGTATCTGTGAAAGATGTAGTAAAGACATTCCTCAAGCACGACTGGAACTCGTACCAGAAGCGCGCTTTTGTATTGAGTGTAAAAAAGCACTCAGTAAATAAAACGGGAAAGTCTTGATATAACTCTTGATTTATTTCTCACACCTCTGTTATAGTTAAACATTACTTACTATTTGCTTAATTTTCTATGGCAGAAAAACATTTAAAATCAAAAGAGACAGACATAACAGGAGTGTTGGTTGTCGCGTTAATTGTTATGGTTGGATTTCTGATAGTGAAGGTGACGGGTACGTTTACACAAACAAGTACTTCCACTTCATCTCGTGCGGCAAAACCTGCGTTAAAGTCCACTTCAGCAAATAAGACAGTTGTTGCATCACCAAAAGATGATTGGTGTAAAAGTAATGATCCATTGAATGGAGCATCTGGTAGAACACTTGATCCAGGATATGATGGTAGCAATGATAAGTGTGTTGGTAAAATTTATAATTGTGGTGGAAATGCAATTATTGGTATTGATACTAATTATGCAGTTGATGAGACCACTTCATATTTAGCAATGTCTAAATCTGATTCAAATAGTTGTTCAAGAGATACAGGAACACGTCTTGAAGTTTGCTGTAGAAAGACCGCTAACACGCAGGTGTTGGGAGATAGTTCATGTAGAACTAGTCTTGGGAATACAGAAGCATTTTGTACAATAGATAAAGGACAAACAGATTCTTCTACTCGCACATGTACATCAGCAAACAAGACTGCTATACCATGTGCAAAAACAGCTCCAAGCTCTGCGACTGGTACAAATTCACTCTACCAAGGAGTATGTTGCAATGCTCCACTTAGTGTTTCATTGACAGATTGTGGAAGAAAGCACATTAGTTGTAGTAAATTTAATTCTCTCTTTAAGAAAGATGATGATTCTTTAAAAAATACTAACTCAAAGGGTGAAAAGGTGACAGCAAAGTGTATGGCAAATGCAACCTCGACAGATGCATTTTGTGTAAACGACAACGCTACCAAAGATATAAGTGGTTATATAAGATGCGATGGAAGTCAATTTGCTGATAAGGTATATGGCCAATATGGTTGTTTTACAACAACATATAATGCAATACCAAGTGCAACAGGATCAACATTCTATTGTCTTTATTCCGAAGTGAGTTTGTCTGGTGGTCAAAAATGTAAAGATATGATTCATAGATATTAATACGAATAGTTCTTTATAAGTATCAACCTCCGGCTTATCCCCGGAGGTTTTTTTGTATATAAACGTTTGTATATTTATACGTTTAACGTTTGAACGTAATGCGGTATACTGAATGATATATGGGTGAATTGCCAGCTTCGCTTTTTTTTAATGCGTCGATGTTTCTTCTGGTCCCTCTTATTATTGCATATATTTTTAAGAAGAATAAAATATCGCCTATTGTAGGATATATGCTTGGTGGAATTATTCTTTCTAACTTCTTTGGAAAAATCACTAATCATCAATCTATAGATAGTTTTGCTTACTTTGGTATTTTGCTCCTCATGTTTACAGTAGGTCTTGAGACTCAGTTTGACAGAATGATTGTCCTTAAAAGGTATATTGTTTTGGGAGGGATATTGCAGTTAACACTTTCGGCGCTTTTTGTGGGGATAATAAGTGCTTTTTTTGGGTTCAGTTTTGTTCAATGTCTCCTTATCGGGATTGCTCTTTCCTCATCATCAACCACTATTGTCGCAAAAATCATTCAAGACAAAGGGGAAGAGGGGAGCTTTGTGGGAGAGATGGCAATGGGGATTCTCATGTTCCAAGATCTTGCTTTTATTCCTTTTATGGTGATATTTAGCTCTCTTACAGGTGAGCATCACACAGTTTTTCAGGTTATACAAAAAATAATCATTGACATGTTCCTTGCGGGAGGAATCTTATTCTTCGCATACTATATGGGGAGGAGAATTGCCCCATATGTATTTAATAAATTTGCACTTCTTTCTCGAGAGCTACTTAATCTTTTTATTATTCTCTCTATTTTTTTAGTCGCATATATTTCAACACTTCTTCATATATCACCCTTCATTAGTATCTTTGTTGGAGGGGTTATAGTCGCACAGACTGCCGAACATTATCATATCTTTTCTCAGATACGTCCGTTTAGAGATATACTTTCCATCATATTCTTTATTTATATTGGAATGAATATTAACTTAGGAGTACTTTTTCCTACATTATTTCCAATGATCTTGTTTGCGGTCATTGTGATGATGGTGAAAGCATTTATCATTTTTTTCATCTTTACCTCATTTAAATTTCACTCAAAACTTTCTACATATCTTTCTCTGTATCTATTTCAAATAGACGAAGACGCTTTTATTTTGATGTCTGTAGCTTATGTAAATAAACTTTTTACGCAAGAACAGTATATGTTTGTCATCTCTACCACATTGATAAGTCTATTATTTACCCCAACTCTCATTGCCAAAAAAGAAAAAGTGTATAAAGCATTTTGGCACTTTGTTGCCCGTTTTCTTCCATTTATTCACACATATGTCACAAAGCGAATAGACCGTGATAAATCAACGATTGACGCTCTTGATATTAAGGATCATATTATCTTGTGTGGTTATGGTCGCATTGGATCACACGTGGGTCGGGCGTTGATGCTTGCAGATATCCCATTTGTTGCAATTGACTATAATTTTGCGACTGTTGAAAAGGCAAAAAAAGCCGGAGTAAATATTATTTACGGAGATCCAACAGATATCGATATGTTGGACTATGCTGAAGCTGAGCATGCAACGGCCATAGTGCTTGCCCTTCCAGACCGATTTGCACAGGAGAGTATTGTGATGAATGCAAAAAAACTTAATAAAGACATTGTTGTTATGAGTCGAGTACATCATATTATCGACCACAAAAGAATGAAGGATTTGGGAGTAAATGTGGTGATTCAACCAGAATTTGAAGCATCACTCTCCATTATTAAGAAAATCATGATGCTCAAAAGAATCAATAAAGACGACATCATAAAACATATTGCATATTTCAAGAAAGAGCACGAAGGTATATGAACACGATTCACCACAAGGCTGCATTAAAGGTAGGGATAGTTCTGTGTATTGTGGTTATTCTCATTATTTTATTACGCCTTTTGTTTACTTCTGCCTTCTTTGTAAAAGAAGATAGAATCAATATTCTTTTTTATTCCTCTGAGCCAATCTATTACTCTCTTGAAAGGGGAGGAGAAGTGCATTATGTGACCACATTCAATGCAGATAGTCGCACAGAGGTTCCTGGAGGCTATGGAGTATATCGAATGGGAGCTTTAGGAAAGCTCATTAAGCTTGAA
>JAPLYQ010000140.1 GCA_026395475.1 Candidatus Roizmanbacteria bacterium
CTTGATGATGAAGATCTGGAAAAGGTGGCAAATAAATTTAGTGAAGCGGTTGGTTATTTTTTAATTCATTTCAGCACTCTCGAACACGAGCTCAATATAGCCATAGCGGAATTAATGAGTAATGGCTCTCACGAACAAGGATACTTAATTATTGAGAGACTCACGTTTTCACATAAAATTGACCTTTTCTATAAAATATCCTTGCGTTATGTCTCCTACAAAAAAGGAAAATTTCCAGAGCTCCTAAAAGAACTCCAAAAAAGATTGATAGCTATAAACAGCTTCAGAAACATAATCGTACATGCAAATTGGCAGTCGATGACAAAGGACGGCTTTATACGATCAAAAATAATTGTTGATGATGAAGAAGGATATATAAAATTTAAACGAACTCAGCTGACAAAAAAAGTGTTAACAGATCAGATAAAAGAAATTTACAAACTGACGAATGAGCTTTATTCCTTCTACGATGAGGTAATACAAGGATAAATATAAAATGTTTCACTTTCTTATTATCCAAGAAAAATGATATTTACCTATCTTCTACTAAATAAAATTTCCTATTTCTTAGACCTTTTGGAGAGTATATTACTTCTTTTTCAATGAGCTCATTTATATAAACATGCACACTCCCTCTCTTTATATTAAAATTTTTGGTTATCTCTACGCTCGATATACTACCATGTTGTTTCAAATAAATAATTATTCTCTCCATTAACTCTTCTCTAATTATTTTTCTTGAAATAAAATAGTCAGCAAGGCCAGTTGAAAGTTCACGAGGCATTTTTTGAGGAGTTATTTGGTATTGGAATCTAAAGTTTTCCATACTTCCCCAATTTGTGAGTATACAATGCCACAGATTTCTCCACTCCTTTTTTTTACTTAATTCTGTAGTTGTAGGATGGTGTCCTAGTTGATTAAAAACCTCCAAATATTGATTGTAGTATTTTTCTTGCTTGGCGTTATGTCTATATACTTGCGCATCAATTTTATATAGCTTTTTTAACTTAAAATATTTCTCAAGGGTAATATTATATTTATTACAAATTTCAATAATAGTTTTACTGTTTATTTGCTTTATTAGTTCGTCTTTTGTAAGTATCTCTGTTAATTGTTTGAATTTTAATTTAGGAATTGATACGTAGCTAAATAACCCAAATTTGTTACCCTTTTCTAACAGTTGCCTTACTCTTTCTTTTGACAAACCGATTTTTCTTGCTACTCCTTGCAAGGATCCAATTTCATCATATTGTTTTTTTAATTCCAATATCCTTTGTTTCTGAGCCTCATCGAATGGTCGTTTCCTGTGATCGATTTTTACTATTTTATTTATTTGCTCTTTAATAATAGACTCGGACTTTAAAGGGACTAAAGACAAAGTATTGCTAATCTTTGATAAGTTGTATCCTTCTAAATTGAACTGATTATCTTCTGACTTATCGGAAAATAAATTATTGTGAAATACACGTTTATATTCAGAAAGAATGTAATCAACAGATTTTGTTCCCAAACCCCTAATACTATAAAGTGTTTCTCTATCTGGTACTTTTTTTAAATCTGATACGGTAGATATTCCATGCCTAAAAAGAGCATTAATAACACGACCAGATAAGTTAAATATGATATCAATATCATCACCCAGTATTTCTGTTCTAAAAAGCGGATTATTGTCCATTTATACAAAGAATTATATTATATTTTTGTAATTATGATTAATTTGCATCTTTATAGCAAGCTATTCTATACTTGTAACAATGAATATTTATCTTGACATCGACGGAGTACTTCTCGTAGACGTAGCATGCAAAGCAAACCATTCAGATGAGTTCATCAAATATGTGGTCACCCATTTTCCAGATTCTACATATTGGCTCACCACTCATTGCAGACAAAAAGAAAACTATACTATTCCCCTTCTTTCCCGATTCTTCGGCGAGGAAACGATGAAATATATTCGACAGATTAAGCCTACCGAGTGGGATGTATTTAAAACCGAAGGAATCGATTTCTCTACTCCGTTTCTCTGGTTTGATGATGATTTGTTTGATGGAGAAAAAAAAGAGCTTATTAAACACAATGTGCTGGATAATTGGATTCAAGTTGATTTCTATAAGGACGAGAATCAATTTCAAAAATTCCTCACGAGTTTCCCAATACCAGCTCAGCTCATATGAAAATCAAAATCCTAAACAAGGAAATCGAAGTTACATACGACCATCGCTTGTTTCCTCCCCTTGAATATCATTTTTTGAAACTGTTAATACTGCGGTCAGATATTGAACAGCTCAGAGAAAGATGGAGAAAGAACATTAAACATATCACTTCCGTTGAACAGGGCTATTTATTTTTATATATGATCCGCTTTTTGGATGCTGTCCGTTTTATCCTCATAATCTTTACCGCTCTCTTTGGGAAATTCATACTCGGATACCAATGGCTTACGAAATATATCTTCGGATAGCCTTTCTTTGACTTTTCCTTGTCGCTATGCCACAATGAGGGTAATGAAATCACTTGAAGATAGAATAGACGCTCTAGAGAATAGAGTGCGCATCCTTGAAAATAGAACTCCTGCTCCAATATCAGGAAAAGATGACCCACTACTCTCAAAAGCAATTGAGATTGCAGTTAAAAATGGAAAAGTATCGACTTCCTATATTCAACGAATGCTTATGATCGGCTATGCTCGCTCTGCTGCTTTGATAGATGAAATGGAAGAACAAGGATTGATTGGCCCTGCAAAAAGAAGTGGACAGCCAAGAGAAGTACTAAAAAAATAATATGAATCTAAAACTCAATTTCGGAAAAACAACGGAGGGAAAGAATGTTGAATTTGACCTAAAAAAAGACAACATCCATACAATCTTTTTAACTGGTGAAACAGGAACGGGAAAAAGCATTTTACACTATCATTTATATAAACAACTTGCACAACATAACAAATATACTGAGCTGGGCTTTGTCTTCATGGATATGATTCGAGTCGAATTTGGTAAATGGAAAGGCCCATATCTGCATGTACCTGTCATATTTGAACCGAAAGAAGCCCTAGAATGCTTAGTTGCAATTTCAGAAAACCCACCAAAGGATAAAGTAATAATCATTCATATAGAAGAGTGTGACATGATGGCACAGACAGATACTGGGATGTTCGAAAAGGCATGGAAAAAGATTCAGGAATCAAAAAATATATATATTATTTTCTCAACCAGTCGTCCATCCCCCGACGTATTTACCTCAGCGCTAAAAAAACATACTGACATGGTGATATCCTATCACGTTCCTTCGGAAGCTGACAGTATCAGGATTATGGATAAGCCTGGAGCAGAAAAGCTTGCGGTACCTGGAGAAAAAATAGTCAGTGTGCATGGAAAACAAGTCCAAGTAGGACCTGTCACTGACAAAGAATTCAAGGAACTCCAGATTTTCGAAAAATACATGAACGCAGATCCTGAGTTTCTCAGACAGTATAAGTCAAATTCTAATTTTCATGCTAGCATCATTGAGAAAACTCTTGATTCATACGGACTTAGAGTAAGGGTTGTCGAAGTTAATTATTTTCCCAACGGATCAATAGAATATTGTTTAGAAATCGTAACAGGAACAAAATTAGAGGATATTGAAAAAAGAAGAAGAGAACTTGCTCTGGCTTTAGCATCATCTACTGGGTCAGTTGATATCCAGGCTCCCATTCCTGGAAGGGCTCTTGTTGGTATTACTGTGCCGATGATAACAGCTCCACAAAATATGGAGATATCCTCATCAAAATCTGAATATCCTCAGACAATCTTGGGAAAAATGGTCAATATATTCGCTAAAATTTTCCAAATTATCGCTAATATACTTTATCTGGCAGTTGACGTACTAGAACACATGAAAAATGTAGTAACTATGTTACTTGTAATTATATTAGTCCCAACTGTTTATATTTTTCTTTCAGAGGGCAACTTTAATTTAAATAAAAATCTTGACTACTCTTTGGTTATATTCATAACTTTTATAGTGATGATAGGTGTCAGACGAAAAGATAAAATAAAGGATGAGGAAAAGAAAAAATAATAATAATGAAACAAGATAACAGTATTGAAATACTAAAAAATCATGCAAGCGCTTTATTAACGACATCTCTTCCTTATCTCGAAGTAATATTTTCTGGTCTGTTAGTAAAATATCCAGGCTTTCAACTCGCTATTCAAGAATCAATTGGACTATTTGGATACTATATGGCTTTAAAGCAAGAGGAAGTAAATAGTTTTGTCCAAGATTTGATGAAGCATCCGGAAGTATACAGAAAAGAAATAATTGAAAGTAAAGAATTTAGAGATGGATTTGTCATAGCTTTTGAGCACTATCTTAAAGCGCGTACGGAGGAAAAAAAACAATTTATAAAAAATGTTTTATTAGGTTTTGCTCAATCAACTGATAAGAAAAAATTTGAATTAGAACGATTACAGGATATTATCCTTAGAATATCACCAGGAGGCCTAGAAGTCCTTATTTTTATAAAGAAGGACATACTTCCTATCATGAAGGAAAATTTTGATAAGGAATTGGCAAATTATAAGAATACGATAATCGAAGATGATGAGCGTTTATCAGAGATTACTTGGCAAAGACAATCGATATCTGAAACTGTTATGAAATGGATCAATGAAAGATATAGTGCAAACAGTCAACAACTTAAAAAACAATATAAAATTGGCTCTGAACACAATCCTCAGCTATTAGCTAAAATTGCTTTAATTGAACATAAGATAACTAAAGAAAAAACCGAGTGTTGGCCAGAATTGTTGGGGCTTGGAATACTAAGAATGAATACGTCAGGAGGAGGAATGCTTGGTGGCGGAGGAGGCAGTTCCTATCATTTAACAGATTTTGGACTGAGATTTTTAGAATATATCACCACTTCTTAATTTAATATATCAATCTATATCATATGTAAATTGAGACTCTTCCCTTTTTTATACTGTCCCAAGTGTCCCATTTAGCCTGGAGAA
>JAPLYQ010000141.1 GCA_026395475.1 Candidatus Roizmanbacteria bacterium
TCTTGAACGCGAATTTGCTTCTCTCAAGACAGCGCCCGTAAGGATCGCACTTCCCGATCACCCGTGCCCCACCAGTCCGGCGCTATCGAACCACTACTATCCGCGTGCCGGACATCTAGTTCTGGAAATCAGAAGGATGATGGGAATACAGTCGGTAGCCGACGTACTTGTTGTGATGCCTGGTCAAAGGCTTGACGTTCCTGACCCAAGCTTTAGGGGGCCATTTTGAAAAGGCCAGGCTAGGGTACGTTATGAGACGTTCTAATCGAATAGATGCCAAAGCACTTCCTCGCCCCGCTAGAGTAGCGATCTTGGGGACTGGAAAAATTGGTATTGATCTTCTATTTAAGATCGGACGATCACAATTCCTAAAGTGTGTTTTGGTTGCAGGAAGAAACAATGAGTCATCGGGTCTTGAGATCGCTCGCCAGAAAGGAGTTCCCTCATCAGGAATGGGAATCGATGCAATTTTGAATCACATCGATGAGATTGATATTGTCTTTGATGCGACGTCGGCTGCAGCGCATGTACGCCATTGGGATGCTCTCAAAGCGACAACGGCGAAAGTCATTGATATGACACCTTCAAAACTTGGGAAGGCGATCGTACCTGCCGTAAATCTTTCTGAAGCAGTACTCGAACGCCATATCAACATGATCAGCTGTGGTGGGCAATCGAGCATTCCGATCATCAATGCGGTATCCGCGATTGTCGAGAATATTGAGTATGTGGAGGTAGTGTCCTCAATTTCCTCGAAGAGCGCAGGGGCCGCAACGAGGATCAATCTGGACGAATACATTCACACGACTGAGCACGGAATCCTAAGCTTTTCTCGCGCAAAACACGCGAAAGTAATTCTAATTCTCAACCCCGCTGAACCACCTGTCCATATGCAAACTACAATTTCCTTTCAACTCGAAAACCCGCCCATCGCAGACATCGTGTCTGCCGTGCGCACTCGAGTTCAATCGGTTCAGCAATATGTACCCGGCTATGATCTACTCATCGAACCTAAGCAAATTGAGTCGAATCGTGTTGTCGCAATGATCAAGGTCGTGGGCCAAGGTGACTATCTGCCCAAATATGCTGGGAATTTGGATATTATCAATTGTGCAGCCGTGGCCGCCGCCGAAATAATGGCCACCAATACCATGCGCCAACAGCAAACCTGTTAGTAGTCTTATCGCAAAGTAGGGACATGAACGTAACAATTCAAGATTCGACTCTCCGCGATGGTAACCATGCTATTCGTCATCAATTAGGGCCGGACGATATTGCTGGCTATTGTCAGGCGGCAGACTTGGCGGGAATCCCGATTCTTGAGGTTGGCCACGGCAACGGTTTAGGCGCTAGTTCCTTTCAGGTTGGCATTGCCCGACTCACGGATGAACAAATGTTAAGGGTCGCCCGTGAGAACCTGAAGAAAACGAAGCTGGCGGTTCATATCATGCCGGGATTTGCAACCATTGAACGCGACTTGCGTCCGGCACTAGCCTTGGGCGTCGATGTAGTTCGTGTAGGCACTCATTGCACCGAGGCGGATATTTCCGAGCGTCATATTCAGTTCGCGGCTGCCACAGGTGTTGAAGTAATTGGCGCCTTGATGATGAGTCACATGGCTGACAAGCATCAACTTCTCGAAGAGGCCAAGAAATTTCAGGATTATGGTGCATTGGGAATTAGCCTGTATGACTCTGCAGGTTCCTACCTACCTACCGACGTTAAGGAGAAAGTTTCACATCTGGTAGACAATCTCAAGATCCGGGTCGGATTTCATGCGCACAACAACCTTGGAATGGCGATAGCCAACTCAGTGGCCGCAGTCGAGGTGGGCGCAAGCATCATCGACGCTTCGATCAAGGGATTTGGCGCCGGTGCGGGAAACGCCCAACTTGAGGTGCTAGTTGCGGTCTTTGGAAAACTTGGGATTGATACAGGTATCGATCTATATAAAGTGCTCGATTGTGCGGATTTTGCCGACGGATCCATAGTAAAGGTGGCGCCGATTATAAAGCCGACATCGATCGTTAGCGGTCTCGCGGGGGTTTTCTCCGGTTTCAGCAAGCATGTTGACCGTATTGCAGAACAATATGGTGTTGACCCGCGTGACGTATTTTTCGAGCTTGGACGTAGGAACGTAGTCGGTGGTCAGGAGGATCTAATTATTGAGGTTGCCTCTTCATTAAGAGGCAAAGGGAGAGGACGAAATTGCTGAAAACCAACTGGCTGCTCGATAAACTTCGCAACACATCGCTGCCGTGTGTCGGGACGTGGATAACGTTGCCTAGCCCGGAAGTTGTAGACGTCATTTGCTCCACGGGTCCTGACTTTGTCGTCATTGATACTGAACATGCATCAATTACTTTTGAAACGGCACAAGTGATGGCTATGGCCTGTGAATCGCGTCAAGTCTCGCCGGTTTATAGAGTCCCTGCTGTGCTTGATGATCGTATCGTTCCTGCTCTTGAGATCGGCTCGCACGCCATTCAGGCACCCAACATCGGATCTCCGGAAATGGCGCGTGCCTTCGTGAGCGCTGCCCGCTACCAACCGATTGGTAGCAAGGGACTTTCACCTTATACCCGTGCCTGCAATTACTCTGCCGATTTCGCGGGGCAAATGGTCGAGCGCGCGAATTCCAATACACTGCTTATTGCCCAAATTGAGGGCCGCGAGGGCATCGAAAATATCGACGCCATTCTGGCGGTGGATAACATTGACGTTTGCTTTCTTGGAATGTTCGATCTATCGAATTATCTAGGGATTCCAGGCCTACTCAATGACCCGAGGCTCAAGGAACTATTTTTGTATGCCGGCATGATTGTAGGTTCAATCGCAAATAGCGCGGATCAACTCGATTTTCTCGTTAAGGCTGGCGTTAGATACATAACCTATTCAGCAGATTGCCATGTCTTGAGTAAAGCATATAGAGAAGTATTTTCGTTGGTGCAGTCTTACCAATCTTAAAGCAAGGTCTAATAATGAAACTCGGCATTGAAGGAAAGCTCGCACTGGTGACGGGGGGAGCCACCGGAATCGGAAAAGCAATTGCGTTGGAGCTTGCGCGAGAAGGTGTGAGGGTCGTGGTCACATCGCGTAGTTCAGAGCGGATCGATGCGGCTGTGACGGAACTCAACCATGTCGGTTCCGGTCATGGTGGTATCGTATCGAGCATCACGGATCTGGGAGCCCCGACACAAGTGGTTACCGAGGTTCATCAACAATACGGGTCGATCGATATTGTCGTCAACAACGTCGGAGATACGCTCGGCATTCTTGATCCGTTATGTACACTTGATGATTGGGCCAGACTTTTTCGCCTGATCATGGGGGTGGCAATTGAGATCAACAATGCAGTTATCCCAAGCATGAGAGAACGCCGGTGGGGTAGGATCGTAAATATCACCGCAGGTGCAGGAATGGAGAACAGCGGGCCGGTTCCCTATTCGTCATTGAAGGCCGCGTTTACTGCCTACTCCAGATCCTTGGGACGTGTACTCGCACTTGAAAATACTGGAATAGTCATGTCTGCCGTTCTTCCGGGCGTCGTTCTTACGGAAGAGGGGCATTGGTCCGAAGTCCTCAAGACTCGTCCGGAACATGCAGAAAAATACCTGCAAGATCGTACCGTATTGCGTCGGTTTGGCAAACCCGAGGAGATTAGCCCGATGGTGGCGCTGCTTTGCTCCGAACTGGCGTCCTTTTGCATTGGCTCCATTGTGCCGGTCGAGGGTGGTCAGGCCCGTCATTTCTTTCAAAAAGTCGATGACAGCTAGGTCGCTAGGACCACTATCGCTTATCGGTACAAGGATAAGTACTCAGACGGACTAATTCGGATGCACTTTGAGGAGTTATTCAGGACGTAATTATGGGGCAACGAGTCAAGATTTCGGATGTCGTCGTTTCGGAAATTGTGAAGTGTGGCGTCGATACTTTCTTCGGGGTAACGGGCGGAGCCGCAGTCCATTTCTTCGATTCAATCGAGAAGATTCCAGGAGTCAAATCAATCTTCCTGAACCATGAGCAGGCGGCCGCGTTTGCGGTTGAGTCGTACGCGAAGGCGAGAAAATCGCTTGGCGCTGGAATCTTTACGACCGGGCCCGGTGCAACCAATGCGCTTACCGGTCTCGCCGCCGCCTGGCTGGACTCCATCCCATGCATACTTATTTCCGGCCAAGTGCGTTCTAACCAGACGGTGCGGGGACGGCCCCTACGGCAAGTGGGAACCCAGGAAGTTGATGTAGTGGCGATGGTCAAGTCAATGACCAAGTATGCGGTGACGGTTTATGATATTCGGGAAGTCAAATATCATGTCCAGAAGGCCATTTTCTTGGCGACGCATGGACGGCCTGGTCCCGTATGGCTGGATATTCCGGTTGATATCTCCTGGTCGTTTATCGATTCCGATGAACTGCTTGACTTCGTACCTGGCAACGAAACTGATTCCGGTCTAATAGTCCCAGCACTGGTTCCTTCGAAAGTGACGAGAGTTGCCGAACTCATTCGGTTGGCTCGGCGTCCAGTTGTTGTGGCGGGCTACGGTGTCCGGCTTTCTGGTGGCGAGGCTGCACTCAAGAACTTAATCGAAAAGTATAACCTTCCCTTCGTTTCCAGTTGGAATCTACCCGACTGGATTCCGAGTGATCACCCGCTCAACCTCGGACGCCCGGGTCTATCGGGTCAACGCGGTGCAAACATGGCACTTCAGAACTGCGATCTGATAGTTGCAGTCGGATCTCATCTGAACGCGACTATAGTAGGGACCAGACCGGAGTATTTTGCGCGCGAAGCCCACATTGTAGTTGTCGATGTCGACGCGAACGAAATAGAACACTGCCCATTAGGACTTGAAGTCGCTGTCAATGCAGATGCCCAACGATTCTGCGTCGAACTCGACGGACAATTGTCGATCCAGGATTTCCCTGAGAACCCGTATTCTGATTGGTTGGTATATTGCTCGCGCTATAAGGCACTGAATCGAATTGCACTCGATTATGAAAACAATCGAGACAGGGTCAATTCATATTATTTTAAATATCTTCTCAGCACGTTGGCAAAACCCGGGGATCTATTTGTTGCCGACGGTGGTGGGACGATTGTCTATTCGTCATTCCAATCGATTGAGACCAAGGAAGCGCAGAGGCTGTTGCTCTCTACTGGGCTGTGCTCAATGGGTTCCGGAATCCCGGAAGCCATTGGCGCCCATTTTGCCCTCCCCGAACGGAGGATCTATTGTTTTATCGGCGACGGCAGTCTTCCTTTCAACATGCAGGAACTCCAAATCATCACGGATCTGCGCATACCCATCCTGCTGTTTGTCTTCAACAATGATGGTTATGTCTCCATACGGACAACGCAAAACGACTTCTTGGAAAGAAGAGTTGTCGGATCCTCTCCCTCTTCGGGATTGCACCTGCCCAAAGTCAAGAACATCGCCCAAGCATTCGATCTGCCATATGTGTTGATTGATACCCAGGAGAATCTGGAGGTGCGCCTCGGGGAAATCTTGCGGCAGGAAGGCCCTCTGTTTTGCGAAGTCATGGTTTCGCCCGACCAGGAAATTGTACCGCGGCAAGGTTTTTCCCAGCGCAGTGATGGCACATTCGAGCCACGGCCGATTGAAGACATGTACCCGTTTCTTGATCGGGAACTCTTCCAATCGCTGATGATCGTGCCGACGATTGATGCCCTCAACATAACCCTTATTGGACGCGAAATAGACCTGATGAAGAGTTATCCCAAGTCAAAGCGTCCAATTGAGCAGCGCTTTCAAGACAAGCAAAGTCGCACCGGCTATGTAGGGCTGAATGAATATGGAAATGTTGTCAGCGACCTTCTTTTTGAGCATCTTATCCTGGAAAAGGCGCGGACCTTCGGAGAAACCTACTTCGATGGCGATCGTTACCAAGGTTACGGCGGTTACTCATACGACATCAAATACTGGCGCGGTGTCGCCAAGGACATCATAGCAGCATATCACCTCAAGGCAGGTGACCGCGTGCTTGAAGTGGGTTGCGCCAAAGGCTTTCTCCTTCATGACTTGCAGGAGTTGCTCCCGGGCTTGGTAGTAGTAGGCATTGATATTTCGGAGTATGCAGTAAGCCGGGCTTTGCCAAGCGTGAAGTCGTCCGTTTCGATCGGTGATGCACAGGCTCTGCAGTTTCCTGACCATAGTTTTGATCTGGTCCTGTCGATCAACACCTTGAGTGAATTGCCCATCCATTCGTGCAGACCAGCTCTGACTGAAATCAGCCGCGTCTCAAGAGGCCGATCATTCATAACATTGAACTCATGGCGAAATCGCCGCGAAAAGGATCAGTTATTGAAATGGAATCTAACGGCGCTTTCAAATTTCAGCGTCAGCGAATGGAAGTCGATCCTTCAGGACGTTGGCTATGTGGGCGACTACTATTGGTTCTTCGCGAGTTGAAAGGATGATGACAGAAGTAACTCAATCCTTGTCCTGCCATGTTTGCGGCATGGGCAACTCCGAAATTTGATTGCACAGTCCGTTCTCTATGACGACACGTACACCCACCGAACATCAACCAGCCCGATTGCGACCCGTGGCAACGATTTCTTCTATCAGCAACTGCAAAAGATTTCAAACGGCCGCAGGTTCAAGTCCATGCTGGAAATTGGCTGCAACGACCTTTACCTACTGAACAGGACGCAGGGGTTAGCCGAGCAATCGGTTGGCGTTGACCCTATCTGGATCGGACGTGACCATGATCTCAACGCCACAACGCGAGTTCTCGGGCGCTTTGTTGAAGACATCAAGATGGACGAAGATGTCATCGATAAGCCGGATCTCGTATTATCTGCGCACACCTTTGAGCATATTCAGGATATCCATGAACAACTGGCTTCACTTGTTGATATTGCGGCCGATGGCTGCTTGTTCGTGATTGAGGTGCCGGGTTTCGACAGCATGGTCAAACTGCGCCGGTTTGATCAGGTCTTCCACCAGCACATCCAGTACACCAGCCTTTCATCGATGAGGAGATTGGTCAGGCGGCTTGGATGCCATTTTCTTGGACATATTTACAACTATTCTTATTGGGGTGGAACCTTCCTGTTTTGGTTCGAAAAAAACAAGATTGAAGATGGCGCCGGTTTGCAGGGGTTTGAGCCACAACCCTATAAAGTGGTGAAAGCAGCATTCGCCGAGTTCAAGACGATACTGAAATTTTCGGTAGACAAGGCGACCGGTTTTGGTGAGCAATGCTTCGGCTTTGGAGCAGCACAAATGTTGCCGATTTTGGCCTATCACATGGAGTCGGATCTTGGATTCATGGATGCAATACTTGATGACAATCCTGAGCGCTCAATGTGTAGACTGCCTGGAGTATCGCCTTTGATTCGCGTACCAAGAGAAAGGGAACTTCGTGATGCGGCCGTTATGGTCACCGCCCTTGACAGCAGTCGTGCGATCCTTAAGCGATTGATCGAGCTTGAACCTCGTCGCATTCTGCATCCGATGAACTCCTTCTAGATTGCCACATCAGGACAGCGAAACGCGATCGAGAAAGCACATGATCTATGCCTAGGTATACTCGCGCTGCAGTTCTGGAGGTGTTGGGCCAACCTCTTGCGATTAGGGAAATCCTCCTCCCAGATTTGCTGCCCGGCCAGGTTCTGGTCAAGGTCTTCTTCAGTGGCGTCTGCCGTAGCCAACTCATGGAAGTGAATGGTGGACGAGGATCAGATCCCTGGTTGCCCCACTTGCTTGGTCATGAAGGTTCGGGCCAGGTGCTTGAGGTCGGAAAAGGCGTTACCAAAGTCCTCCCGGGCGATGAGGTAATTCTTGGCTGGGTAAAGGGGGAAGGCCTAGACGCTCCAGGCGCCAAGTATCTTTGCGCTGGTCAGACCATCAACTCCGGCAAGGTAACCACCTTCAGCAACTACACGGTCGTATCGGAAAGTCGTGTAGTCAGGAAACCGTCGGGGCTCCCCCTGGATGTCGCTGTCTTGTTTGGCTGCGCATTACCCACCGGGGCAGGGATGGTACTTAATGAACTACAGCCTGCCGTTGGAAGTTCCGTGGTTGTCCTGGGTTTGGGAGGTATCGGTTTAAGCGCGTTGATGGCGCTTTGCGCATTTGAGTGCAAAGATGTCATCGCGATTGATCTTTCAGACGAGAAGTTGGCTCTGGCAAAGGAGTTTGGTGCAACCCATGTTCTCAACCCCTCGCGGGACAATGTGCTCGAAAAAGTACTGAAATTGACTTCAGGTGGAGCAGATGCGTGTGTCGAATCTGCGGGTACGGCGGCTAGCATCGAATTGGGTTTCGCATTGATACGCAAGGGAGGGGGCAAGTTGCTCTTTGCCTCTCACCCAGCCGAAGGTGAAATGATCCGACTCGCTCCTCACGAACTGATCAGTGGCAAACGAATTGCGGGTAGTTGGGGGGGGGGCTCCATGCCGGACAGGGATATCCCCCGAATGTTCAAGATATTCAGCGACTGCAACGTCCCTCTCGATCGCCTGCTAACTAGGCGCTATCGGTTGGAGGAAATCAATCGTGCCTTGGACGATCTCGAGGCGGGAACGGTGTTTCGACCGCTGATAGCCATGGATCATTGAGTCGAAGCGCACTGGGATAGCTTTCTGATGACTAGCCGAACAGTTTTTGTATCTGGTAACTTCAACGTCCTTCATCCTGGACATCTACGTCTGCTGCGCTTCGCAAGGGATTGTGGCGATAGACTGGTTGTTGGCGTTCAATCTGATCGTATTGCAGGCGCTGCCGCTCATGTACCAGAGCAACTTCTGCTGGAAGGCGTACAAAGCAACAGTTGGGTAGATGAAGCATTTCTGATGAATGAGCCAGTGGCCAACGTGATTGACCGCTTACATCCCGATATTGTCGTCAAAGGCAAGGAACATGAGTCTCTCTTCAATCCAGAACTCGATGTCCTAAGGCGGTTTGGGGGCCGGTTGCTGTTTAGCTCCGGTGAAACCGTATTCTCCTCCGTTGATTTGTTGCGTAAGGAATTCACGGAAACAGACTACCGATCGATTAAATTGCCACGAGACTTTATGGGGCGTCACGGAATCGGAGGCGCAAGGCTTGAGACCTTGTTGCAGCAATTCGCGTCGATCAAAGTCTGCGTGATAGGCGATCTAATCGTCGATGAGTACATAACCTGCGAACCTTTGGGTATGTCGCAGGAAGACCCGACCATTGTGGTGTCGCCCATAGACTCCGCACGATTTATGGGCGGAGCAGGAATTGTTGCTGCCCACGCTGCGGGCCTGGGTGCCAAGACTCATTTTGTATCCGTTACTGGCGCGGATGCCCCTAGAGAGTTTGCCAAGGCACAACTCGCAACGGCTGGCGTCAGGGCTAGTCTGCTGACGGACGACAGTCGTCCAACGACCTTGAAACAGAGATTTCGCTGCAAGGGCAAGACGCTGCTCCGAGTAAGTCATTTGCATCAAAGCGCTATCCCTCTCCAGCTTCAAGCCTCGTTGCTGGAGTGCATCGAAGAGGCTGTGGAAGACGCTAATCTACTGGTTTTTTCGGACCCCATGGCGAAGGCTAGGGGATTAATGCTCGCTGCGGATAGCCAGTCGTCTTCCCAGGTAGGAGACATCAGTCGCTTCAAGAACATGGATCTGCTCACCCCAACCGAGCGCGAGGCTCGAATCAGCACGCGTAACCGCGAAGACGGCTTGGTCGTCCTAGCTGAGTCGCTTCGCCAGCAGTCGGCTGCCGAGAATATCCTTCTAAAGTTGGGTGAAGAGGGCCTGATGGTCCATGCGGGCGATGAAGCGGGCTCCAATTGGCTGACAGACCGCATTGGCAGCTTAAATTCGGCACCGAAGGACGTTGCTGGCGCGGGAGACTCACTCCTTATCGCCAGTGCGCTTACATTGGCCTGTGGCGGAAACATTTGGGAGGCGGCCAGTCTCGGTTCCTTGGCTGCAGCAGTGCAAGTTGGCCGGGTGGGGAACACCCCAATACAATTTGCAGAGATACTTCAGGAACTGGGCTGATGCGGGCAATTCTCCTTGCCGCTGGCTTTGGTACCCGACTGCGGCCTTTGACGAATTCGATTCCGAAATGCCTGGTGCCCGTTAAGGGAAAGCCGCTTCTGGAGATATGGCTGGAGCGCCTGGTAAAGGCTGGCGTGGGGCCATTCTTGATAAACACCCACTATCTGCCCGAGCAAGTGAAAGCCTATATTGAATCGAGTCCTTATCGAGATCAAGTGTCCTTGTTTCACGAACATGACCTGCTTGGGACTGCGGGAACCCTGATCGCCAATCTGGACTTTTTTCAGGGCGAAGATGGACTGCTGATCCATGCAGACAACTATTGTCTCGCAGATTTCCCCGCCTTTGTTCAGACTCACTTGAACCGACCGCCAGAATGCCTTATGACCATGATGACATTTCGCACTGACGATCCTGCTGCCTGCGGGATCGTTGAGCTGAATGGCTGCGGCATCATGGTCGGGTTTCACGAGAAGGCCGCATCCCCGCCAGGGAATTTGGCAAATGGCGCCGTTTATATTCTCTCGTCCGAACTTATTGACATGATAGGCAAAGAGCGAAATGGCGTGAAAGATTTTAGTACCGAAATTATGCCTAATCTTGTGGGCAAGACTTGCGTCTACGAAACAGCCGAAGTTTTCATGGATATTGGCACGCCGAAAATGTACGATAGGGCTAACAGTATTTGATGAACGCGTTCACTCTTATCAATCGCAATCTCATCGAAATACGGTCCGGCGGTTGGGCAGTCCTTTTTAGAAAGTCACTAACCATTACCAGGCTGACGCTGAGCCCGCTGATCGGGGGAGTAGTTGTTTTAGTCTGCTATGCCCTGAGCCCGTTTGTAATGATTCGATTCGGGCATCTCTATACATCAAGGATCGGCCATCTTTGCTACAACATGGACAACTATCTCGCCGCGAGACGGGAACGCGGGTCCAAAGAGTGGGGGGTTTTCAAGACTGACGGCCGCATTTCAAACAAGGCCATTTATTTTCTATGGAAGCAGCAGGAAAGAATTTTTTTCACTGGTTTTGCCGGCTTTCCTATCTGGTTTCTTCAAACCCTGATGCCAGGCTCCCGTTTGCTTATCTCCTGGCGCAACGAAATGCATCCGGATGTTTCTTGCATTTCTGCAACGCCAACAAATGTTTGCTTAAGCAATTCCGACGAGATCAAGGGCAGCAAGCTTATGCATGCGCACGGGATAACTTCCCCATTTATCTGTTTGCACAACAGGGATTCCGCATATCTGGATCATTACGGTTCGGATGGAAACGTACACGATTACAGGGATTTTGATTTTTCCGATTTTGAACCGGCCATCCAAAAAATTACAGCATCTGGCACCATGGCAGTGCGGCTGGGAGAGATGACTAAATCAGAGTATCGAATCGAAAATCCGAAATTCGTGTCGATCACCGGCCCCAAGAGATCGGATTTCTCCGATGTCTATCTGATCGAGAAATGCCAATTCTTCGTGGGGGGGGCCACAGGGTTTTCGAGTGTATCGAGTCTATTCCGCAAGCCACAACTGCTGGTTAACTACACTCCGTTCCGGCTTCATGAGCTATCGGCATGGGCCGCCGATTCCCTGGTCGTACCGAAAAAACTCTACAAGACCAGCGAGTCAAGGTATCTCCATTTCTCCGAGATGGCCGCCCTTTCCTATGATATTCACTACAAAGGCGACTTTTTTGGCGATCTCGGGCTTCGCGTGGTAGACAACTCCCCCGAGGAAATTGCCGATGCGATAGTTGAAATGCAAGCTCGAATAACGGGGAAGTGGTTCGACTCCGTTGTTCAACAGCAGCTTCAAGATTCATTCTGGGATTCAGTCAGCGGCGTAAGCCACGCGGACACCATACGGCATCACCTGCGAATAACGCTCAGCAGCACTTTCCTCGAGAGAAACCAGAGCTTGATCTGAACCCTTCGACCAATTATTTGTTATCTAAATCTGCCTTTCATGGTTGCCATGGTGCAAGAAAAAGCAAAGCCTGCCTGTTTCATATTGGATGTCGACGGTGTCATGACCACCGGCCATTTTTTTTATACCGCCGATGGCAAGGCCATGAAGATATTTGGCCCAGACGATAACGATGGCCTTTCTTTGCTCAAGCAACACATCGAGATTCGGTTTATCACTGGCGACAAGAAAGGTCTCCCCATTTCTAGGAAGCGCATTGTCGATGACATGAACTTTCCGCTGGATGTGGTCAGCACAATTCGCCGGGTTGAATGGATTAGCGAGCGATATCCCCTCGACAAAGTCATTTACATGGGGGACGGCATCTTTGACCACTACGTCATGCGCGAAGTGGGGTACGCGATTGCTCCCGCCAACGCCGACAAACTCGCAAAGCAGCACGCACAGTATGTGACTGAGCGCTCAGGCGGGGATCGTGCGGTCGCGGAAGCCTGTTTGCATCTCATGGAAAAATTCTTCACGCCTTACAATCCTGGCGAGTTGCCCGCTGCCCAGGGGAAACTCTCGGGAGAATGGGCGGTATGATTCATCAAAGGCTCCAATCGTTCCTGCATAAGAGGCGATGCACCTTGCTCGGTGTGGGGCCTATGAGCGTGAACTGTGTCGATGCCGCGATTGAGCTATCGAACGAACACGAAGTTCCGATCCTGATGATCGCCAGCCGGCGCCAAATTGACTCAGCTGAGTTTAATGGCGGTTACGTCAATAACTGGACGACGGCGGAGTTTGCCCGCTATGTCATTGATCGCGACAAGAAAGGCAAGATATTCCTGGCGCGTGATCATGGCGGGCCATGGCAGAACACCAAGGAAGCCGAGAACAATCTTAGCCTGCGCCGGGCAATGGAATCGGCAAAGGCGTCCTACCGCGCCGACCTGGAAGCAGGCTTCCAGATTTTACACATTGATCCAAGCATAGATATTCATGGTCAGCCCGATATAGACGAGATTTTGGATCGTATCTTCGAGCTTTAC
>JAPLYQ010000032.1 GCA_026395475.1 Candidatus Roizmanbacteria bacterium
GAATGAGTGTTGTTAAGTCAAATTAGCATCATTTAGAAACTTGCTGAAGAAGATGCAGTTGGTGTCGCAGTTGGGTCAGTATTTCCCTGATAGACAAAGGATCTTTGTAATGTGACTTCGTCACTTGATGAAGTACTTTTAATCTTTAGTTGGATAGTTCTATTCCCATTTGTTAGATTGTGCAAACAAATATTTTTATCTGTGTAGTCAGACCAACTTCCATTATCTAGTTTATACGACCACATCACTGAACAATATGCTGATTCTGTTGCAAGAGTAATGCAAATAGGGTCTTTTACAACAACCTCATTTTCTCTAGGCGACAGAATAGAAACTGGCCCCACTTCCCTAATACATGATCCAGGTGTCGGGCTTGGTGGAGTACTCGTAGGAGAAAGTGCTGTTTGAGGTTGATTGATGGGTGGGATATTTGGCTTCTCGCCTGTTATAACTACCTGTATAGGAGCTGTCTTGTCAGTAGCAGTCTGTTTTTTATTTGCATTGTTTAGGTTATTGAGATTGATAATAATGACTGTAAGCATTACAGGCACAGATAGTACTGCGGTCAGGTAGTTTTTTGTACCACTGCGTTATGCGATCAAGGATTTTTTTCATGATAGTAAAATGTTGACTCTCATTATACATCTTTCAACAACCTGAATTCTAGATAATAATACGGTTATTTATTAAGTATTTCCCAGCAGGTTTCACAACAAGCCCCATATGACTCACTTGCGCCAAGTAAAAATTGTTTTTTATCATCACTTTTTCGATACGAATGATTTGCCTCTTTTTTACAGAGGTCACAAATTGCATAGAGTGGAATAAAGGAGTCGGCAATTTTTGAAAATGGAAGAGTTGCCCCAAATGGCCTTTTTTTGTAATCAAACAAAAGCCCTGCCCCAATAACATTCCTCCCAATTTTTTTTTGTGTATCAATTTTAGCAAGTAGATTGTTTGGAGAAAAAAAATTTAATTCATCAATAAGGATTGTAGTAATTTCACTATTCATTCGAGGAAACTTAGGATTTTTTGTGCTTAGATTTGTAGCTGCATACGACTTACCATGGTGAGTTACGCATATATTTTTTCCAAATCTAGTATCGACATCTGGTTTAAATAGAATAAAGCTATCTGGGACAAGACTTGTAATATGGTCAATCAACCAAGTTGTTTTTCCTGAGAACATTGGTCCACCAACAATAGTTAGCATAATAACAATTCTAACATTTAAGCTTCAGCAGTTCTTCGATTTGAAAGTGTAAGATGTAAGTATGACCTCAAGAGATGAAACCTCTATTCCAGAAGAAGTATTTAATTCAATCAGTCATGGTGTTGGTGCATTGGCCGGTATAGTTGGGTTTATATTTTTAATGGTCCATGCGCATAACACCAATAACCCCTATCGTTTTTTCGGTCTCCTCATTTTTGGGGTCACATTGATCATTTTATATCTCACGTCAACACTATTTCACAGCTTAACTTTTACAAAAGCATATAAGGTATTCAAAATACTTGATTATTCAGCAATAGCATTATTTATTGCTGGGTCTTACACTCCAATCGCTTTGGTGACTTTAAAAAACAGTTATGGACTTTTTCTTTTGATAGGGGTTTGGGTACTTACGATTATTGGCGTTTTGTGGAGGATATTTGGTCCCAATAAAGAAAATGTTTCTCTTATTTTATATTTATTAACTGGTTGGTTGCTCATATTGTTTATTAAACCACTTATCCAACTATTACCTCCTATAGCGTTATACTTGTTATTTATCGGAGGAGCTTCATATACAATTGGAACAATCTTTTTTCGATTTAAAATCATGCCATTTAATCATGGCATATGGCATCTATTTGTTCTCGGAGGAAGTGTCTGTCATTTTATTATGATGATGTATCTCTAAGGAAAGATATGAGGTATTGATTTTCTTTTTCTTAGGAAGTTATAATGCGTTTACCTTGAGTCCAAATAGATCGTTAACCCTCTTCGCTTTATTGTAACAATGGTGACACTTAACAGTGCAATCAACCGCACAAGTTCCATATTTTTTTTCAATATATTCTATTTTTGGCATGAATGGTCTTATTTCACCAATCGTCATTCGCGCAAGTTTTTCGTCAACTGGTTTTAAATGAATACGTCGATTAAATAGATTTAACGGCAAATCATTTAAAAATTCTTCATCCTCTACCCCACGCATGAATGAATAGTAATAGTTAAGATAGGCACCGCTTTGTAATTTTGTTGCAGATCGACCTACAAATTTAAAGGAATCAATTCCATGCTTTACGTATGTTTTAATAGTCCATGGATAGATAACATTAGAAAGAAAGATGCTTTCAACTAAGTTGAGAGAATATAATTTACATCCAAGAAAATCAAATGTACAAACTGGTTTATTATGTTTAGGAGGTCTGATTACAGTATGTGCTAAACGCCATGGACACCCACTTATACAATCTTCATTCACCATAAGCTCCATATGAATGTGAGGAAATTTTTTCCTAAAACTGTCGATAAATGCAAAATCCTTATTAATATCATTCCCCAATACGACCTCTTTTATATTTGAGTACTCTTCAAATAAATTCAAATAATGTCTTATCGTATGATGTTCTTGAGTGGTAGAGCAATATACTTGAATTTCAGGATAATATTTCATGGCAAATCCAATTAGCATTGGATCCGACATTCTTATTTTAGTTATTCCTGATTTAAGTAATTTTTCAAATAATCGGTTCATTGCTTTTTCTCTACTTTTGGTAAGGTGGTAAGAAGGGAGAATCGGAGCGTTTAATAAATATATAAAATCAAAACCTTTACTTTTTGAGTAATGTACCAACTCAATAAAATCATCAAAATCTATGTGGTAGTCAAATGATCGGACAACATCAAGACTAAGATTTTCTGGATCGCCACCTGGAAGATTATTGTATAAAACAGTAATTTTATTATTCTTTGTTTTTTTATTTACTTCTACAATTCCATCTATTACAGCTCTATTGAATGGCATGGGGGCTGAATAGTTATTCATATAAATGGGGCGGAGAGGGCGAGAGTCGAACTCGCGATTGGCTTGCGCCAATACTAGTTTTCAAGACTAGCGCACTAGGCCACTATGCGACCCCTCCTGAATGGGAAATACCTATATGAGGCGCGTGCCAGAATCGGACTGGCGCAATAGAAGTTTTGCAGACTCCCGCGTTTCCACTTCGCCAACGCGCCTAATGGTATATTTTACTTTATTAGCCATCGAATCACAACGCCAAGAGGGATATTTGATACAATAGTGATATGAAATTTTTACCTCTTCTTCCTGAGCTTTATGTAACAAATTTAAAAAATAGCCTCCATTTCTATGTTGATATTCTCCAATTTGTAGTTGAATATGATCGAAGTTCCCCGCCGTTTGCTTTTATTTCCTATCAAGGATCCCAACTTATGCTTCAGGAATTGGTAAATGGAGAACTAGAAGAAGAGAAACTCGAATACCCTTTTGGTAGAGGTATTAATTTTCAGATAGAAACAGTAAGTGTCCAAACCATTATTGACTCCCTTAAACAGCACAACTACCCTCTTAAAAGAGGAATAAAAGATAGTTGGTATGAAGGAGAGGGTGCAAAGTATGGGTGTAGAGAAATTTTAGTACTTGATCCAGATGGATATTTACTCCGCTTTTCAGAAGATTTGGGAGAACAAAAAATATGAATATAAAAGCTATTCTCTCTGATCTTGATGGAACTCTCATTGACTTTGATGGCAAATACCATGAAGATGTTCCTTCACTTATCAAAAAAATCCAGATGAAAAATATTCAATTTTCTCTAGCAACAGGTAGGTCTCGAGTCGGTAAAGTTGATAGCGTGATTCAAGAATTAAACCTTTCCCCGCTGCATATTTTGTGTGGAGGAGGAATGATATTGAATTGGAAAACAGAATAGATACCACTTCATAGAACAATTTCTCTAGAGTCAGTAAAAAAAATTGAGCGTTATTTCTCTCATGCTCGCGTTGTATTTTGTCTCGAAGCTCATAACGAAGTGTATATGCTTGATCCTAACGAGACTCCCCTATTCATGAAAGGGATTGAGGTAAAAAAATATACAAAAGATACAATTCCTCCTCAAGTGTTAAAAATACTTTTATTCGCCGCAGCAAATAGAAAAAGTGAAAATGATATCGAAAATTATATTAATGCTATTTCTCAATTCTGTCAGGATATTGAGCTTGTTAAATTTAGATCAGAAATTTATTACGGATTAGACATAACCTCAAAAGGATCAACAAAATATACCGCAGTTCTTGAATATGCAAAGATCCTCAACATCTTACCAAGTGAAATGATAGCAATTGGTGATGGACACAATGACTTTCCCCTTTTTGCAGCATGTGGATATAAGATAGCAATGGGAAATGCACCAAAAGAACTAAAAGAGTTAGCTGATAAAGTCGTGAGTAGATCTGCAGATGGGGGAATGAAAGAGGCATTGGAACACATTCTATCGATGGTGTGAGTGGTATAATAAACCATGACAAAAATAGTGTTAGTGTATATTCCTTGTAAGTCGGTGGAACAGGCTGAAACCATAGGTAAACATCTTCTTAAAAAACGACTTTGTGCATGTATAAATGTCTATCCTGAGATGCATTCATCATATTTTTGGCCACCAAAATCAGATTCTTTTGAAGAAGCGCATGAAGCTGTGTTAATCGCAAAAACAAAAAAAGACTTACTTCCTAATCTAGAAAAAGAAGTTTATTCTGTGCACACCTATGCATGTCCCTGTATTATGGCAATTCCAACAGAATATATAAATAAACAATACAAAGATTGGTTACTTGGAGAACTTGAATAACAATATGAACACTCATCTATCAAAAGTTCTTCATCATCTCTATATTAATCCACTGGAAAAATGTAATCTTAAGTGCAAAATTTGTTATACAAAAAAAACAGATCCAATTCTTAGTGAAAAACAAATTATAGGATTTGTAGACAAATATCAAGATGCATATGAGTTAAAAATGATTACATTTTGTGGTGGAGAGGTGTTTGCACTTCCCTATTTTCCTCAACTTATTAATACGCTAAATAAGCGTGGTATTTTTATTCAAACAATCACCAATGGGACCATCGATCATTTAAATGAAATAGAAATGCCAAATCTAAACAATCTTATCGTATCTATTGATGGTCTTGAAGAATATCATGACAGCAATAGAGGAAAAGGCAATTTTAAGAAAAGTACGCTGTTTTTAAAAAAAGCTCGTAAACTGGGATTTCACACAGAACTTTTTAGCATCGTCACTAAGCAAAACTATTCTCAGATAGACTTATTTGAAGAGTGTTTAAAAAATGAAATTGGCGATATCTCTGTCACCTATCATCCTCGTAAGCCACCAGCATATTTAACTCATCATCCTATATCAAACATTGAAGGAGAAGTAAGTGGTTTTGATTATCCTTCTCAAGATGAGTTAGTAGATATTATGACGACAAGGAATGTTTTTCCTCCAAAAGACTTGGGGTGTTACCAAATCGCGCTTGCATCAAGCGGTATAGTTTATGGATGTTGTGAAGGGTATCGACCGATTGGGAAAATAAATGATAAAGTTGAAGATCTATTTTTAGCGCTTGAAAAAAGAATTGGAGGTCCGTGTCTTGGGTGTAGTCAAACAGAATTTATGTGTGGTATTAAAACAATTATTGATAGAGTACAATCAAAAGTATGAATAGTGTGCGACCCTACATTATTCGAGAAAATATAATTAAGGCAACTCGGCAGTTTTTTTACGACTCCAACTTTCATGAAGTCATTCCTCAGGTGCTCAACACTGCTCTCCCGCTTGAAGCAAATCTCTATCCTTTTTCAACAACCTGGAAGACGAGAACTGGAGATAAAAAATTATATCTCCCCCTATCTCCAGAACGAAGTATCAAACGTATGTTATCACAAGGAATTGGAAATTGTTTTGCACTCGCAAAATCATTCCGCAATCTTGAACAAGAAGGATCTCAACATCTTCCTGAATTTCTCATGTTGGAGTGGTATAGAAAGCAGGCGGATTACACTGACATTATGATAGATGCAGAGCAGTTGCTATCATTCATCAATGAGCACCTCTCAAACACTCTAGAAATTGAACCTATTCGTTATCATGAACGGATAATTGACTTGGATAAGAAATGGAAAATCTATTCACTCAATGAACTATTTAAAACCTATGCGGACATCAATTTAAAAGACATCATTGAAGATGATGAGTTACTATTTTCAGTTGCAAAAAAACGAGGATACATTATTGAAGATGCTACTTGGGGAGAGGTGTATGATCAATTATTTGTAAATGAAATTGAG
>JAPLYQ010000149.1 GCA_026395475.1 Candidatus Roizmanbacteria bacterium
CCCAGACAATGATATTTATGTTTCAACCTCCCAAATTCGACGCTTTTGGCTTCGAAAGGGGGACGAAGTAGAGGGATTGGCTCGTCCTGCCAAAGAAGGAGAACGATTTCATTCACTTCTTCTTATCAAGAAAATCAATGGAGTTGAATTGACAGAAGAACAAAGTAGAACACGAAAAGAGTTTGATAAATTAACCTCAACTCATCCTGACAAACAGATAAAACTTGAAACAACACCAGAAGTGTTGTCAACAAGAATAGTTGATCTTATTGCTCCAATTGGATTTGGACAAAGAGCATTAATTGTGTCTCAACCAAAAGCTGGGAAGACAACATTCTTAAAAGAAATTGCAAACGCAATCACACAGAATTTCCCAGAAGCAACACTCATGGCAATTCTTATTGGAGAACGACCTGAGGAAGTTACAGAAATCAAAAGATCACTTAAAGGAGAAGTTGCAGCATCTAACTTTGATGAGAGTCCTCGTCAACAAGTTAAAGTTGCTCATTTAGCGCTGGATCGTGCCCGTCGTATGGTTGAAATGGGACATCACGTAGTCATCCTTCTTGACTCTATTACACGCCTTGCACGAGCACTTAATATGGCAGTTGGCCAAAGTGGACGTGGAACGGGACGCAGTATGTCTGGAGGCATTGATGCAGCAGCACTATACCCAGCAAAGAAGTTTTTAGGAGCAGCTCGAAATTGTGAAGAAGGCGGAAGTCTTACTATCATTGGAACAGCTCTTATTAAAACAGAATCACGCATGGATGACCTTATCTATGAGGAGTTCAAGGGAACTGGCAACATGGAAGTCCATCTGGACCGTGGATTTGCAGATAAACGACTGTACCCAGCTCTTGATATTGAAAAATCAGGAACTCGACACGAAGAATTGCTCTTTAGCGCTGACCAATTAAAGAAAATAACAACTTTGCGACGCATGTTGTCACTTCTTACCCCTGAGGAAAGATTGACTGCGATGATCGACAAGTTGACAAAGGTCAAGACAAATGAAGAGTTCTTGGGAAGTCTAAAAGGGTAAAAGAACCTGGCTACTCTCCAGATTCTGTCACTCGTAATTTCCCCCGTCAGTGCTCCAAAACCTTCAAGATGCCTGCTGGCTTGAAGTTTTGTGCGCGCTGCCGGGTACCCTTTACTCGTGCCATCTGTTCCTCTATTTAGTTACCTCTCCCGCTTGAAGATCTACATGCTTGGCATATTGCTTCGAATTGCACACTTTAAATCCTATTTTAATGTTTAAAAATTTAATGGTTTGATATTGATTAAAAATTTCAAACTTCAAATTTTGTATTGATTTGTTTATGATTTAGAGTTTAGTATTTAGGGTTTTTTGTTATACTATCCCTCAATGGTATATAGAGCATTAGAACGATTATTTGCATTTATTCTCCTCATTTTATCTCTTCCTGTATTGGGAATACTCTATATTATTGTTCGGCTTGATTCGCCCGGTCCCTTTCTATTTCTCCAATTGCGAGCAGGGAAAAATAAACAACCATTTTGGATCTATAAGATTCGAACAATGGTGTGGAACGCAGAGGCGCTTAAAAAGCGATATATGAAGAAAAATGAGGCTGATGGGCCTGTCTTTAAAATAAAAAATGATCCTCGCTATACTCGTGTAGGTAAGGTTTTTTCGCGCATAGCTATTGATGAACTTCCCCAACTTATGAATATTATTGAGGGGTCGATGGCGTTTGTGGGTCCACGGCCACTTCCTGTATCAGAAGCAAAAAAAATACCCGCTCGTTATCAATCTCGTTTTTCGGTACTTCCTGGAATGACTTCTGAATGGGTTGTACAGGGTTCACACTCATTATCGTTTAAGAAATGGATGGAGTTGGATTGTCAATATGCTAAGAGTAAGTCAATAATGAAAGATGCCTCAATTCTATTGAGGACTGCTTATTTGGTTGGGAAGATGGTATTTAATATATAGGTAATTCTCACACATGCTCACAGTGACGTCTTTTGCTTCGTTTTTCCCACCCACCCTAAAATCTCACTGGCAAAAAGGTCACGTGTTGAGCATGCTGTTTCGAATTGCATAAATTTGATAGTGGGATTTTATTATTTACTCATTCATTTACGGTTTAGAATTTAGAGTTTAATGTTTAGGGTTTTCTCTTTGTGTATAACTTGTGTAAAAATGTGAGTTGCGGGAAATACTACAATTAACGACGTTATCTATGTCATTCTGAGTGACTCAAATATACACGAAGAATCCCTGCCTGCCGATAGGCAGGTTATCATACTTCATCATATCCTTCGCTTTACTCACGATGACATAAAATCTCTTGACAAGATATTTTGTAAAAGACTATACTGGGTACTAGTAGGGAGTACTCATTAATTATTATTTATTTCTTAACCTATGGAACTATCGCAGAGAATCAGTAGAGTGATTGGGCAGTTGAAGGGGATTCAAAAGATGGTTGAGGAGAAGCGGGATTGTGGAGATGTGCTCCAACAAGTTTCGGCAGTTAAAAAGGCAATTGATGCACTTTCCAAAGAAATCGTTGTTTCTAATATCTGTGAGTATTTGCCTCACAAAGATGTTGAAAAGGTTAGTAGAATGATCGAGCGTGCCATCAATTTATAAATTATTAATATAAATACAAAATTCATGGATACACACAATGTGGTTATCATCGGAGGGGGAGCGGCAGGACTTTCCGCAGCTATATATTTAGGGAGAGCAGGACTCTCACCTATTCTTCTTGCAGGGTCACCTCCTGGAGGACAACTCATGCTCACAAGTGAAGTTGAAAACTTTCCTGGACAGAAATCAATACTTGGTGGAGAGCTTATTGATGTTATGAGAAAACAGGCTAGCGCATTTGGAACAACCATCGTTGATGAAAACGTAGGATCAGTTGAATTGGTTAAACCAGTTAAATTAGTTAAACTAGCGGGGGGCACAGAATATAAAACAAAAGCGGTTATTATCGCCACTGGTGCAAAAGCACTTTGGATGGGATTACCAAGCGAAACAAAATTGCGAGGAAAAGGAGTGTCTGCGTGTGCAACCTGCGATGGATTCTTTTTTAAGAATAAAACTGTCGCCATTATTGGAGGTGGAGATAGCGCGTTAGAGGAAGCTCTCACCTTAACAAAATTTGCTTCAAAAGTATATGTTATTCACAGACGAGCAGAATTTAGAGCATCAAAAATCATGCAAAAACGAGTACTCGAACATGAAAAAATAGAGGTTATATGGAATGCTGCTGTTGAAGAAGTTTTAGGTCAGTTCAAAGTTGAGGGTCTTAAATTAAAAACTCCAGAAGGAGAAAAAACAGTAAAACTTGACGGGGTATTTGTAGCTATTGGGCATAGACCAGACACTGATCTTTTTAAAAATCAGATTGATCTTGACCAAAAAGGATATGTTCTCACAACAGCAATGTATGCATTGCAACAATTGAGCAATAAAGTAGAACAGACAAAAACCCACACATATGATGTTCATTATCAAACACTGACTTCGCTGTCTGGAGTATTTGGAGCGGGGGACTGCGTTGATCACGTATATAAGCAAGCATCAACTGCAGCGGGTATGGGTGTCCAAGCCTCACTTGATGCAGAAAGATGGATTGAGAGTCAGTAATATACTAATAAGATTTATTATTTTTTCACTATTTTCTATGAATGACATGTTAAAGACAGCTCAGAACACAATTATAAAAACAGGAAAAGCGATGGGCCTCGCACAAGATGTTATCGATCGTTTAGTCCAACCAGATGGAATTCATGAGTTTACATTACAAGTAAAGATGGATAGTGGAGAGAATAAATTGTTTACCGCATTTCGTATTCAACATAATGACAATCTTGGTCCTTATAAAGGTGGAATCCGTTTTCACCCAAATGTATCGAGAGATGAAGTACAAGCTCTTGCAACGCTCATGTCCATTAAATGTGCTGTAGCTGGTTTGCCATATGGGGGAGGAAAGGGCGGTATAATCTTTAATCCTAAAGAAATGTCTGAGGGAGAGCTTGAAAGAATTTCAAAAGAATACGTTCGTGCAATTGCATCCATAATTGGACCTACAAGAGATGTTCCAGCTCCTGACGTAAACACCAATGGACAGATCATGAAATGGATGTTGGATGAACTTATAAAGATTAATAAAAAACAGCTAAAAAAAGAAGACTTAGAAAAGTTAAAAGCAACTTTTACCGGAAAACCAGTGAAATTTGGAGGAACACTTGGAAGAACAGAGGCAACTGGTCGTGGAGGAGTGGCTATAACTGAAGCTCTTTTAAGTAAATTAAAAAAAGAAAAATCTGAAATGAAAGTGGCAGTACAAGGATTTGGAAATGTTGGATATTATTTTGCAAAAATAGCATCAGACAGAGGAATGAAAATTGTGGCAGTTTCTGATTCTAAGGGAGGAGTGACTGGAGAAAAAAGTTTAGATATTGAAAAAATAATGCATTGTAAAAAAGAAAAGGGAGAAGTCGCCGGTTGTTATTGTGTCGGGGGAGTTTGTGACATACAACAAGGAAAAAGGATAACTAATGGAGAACTCCTTGAACTTCCTGTTGATATTCTCGTCCCAGCCGCATTGGAAAATGTGATCAATAAAGAAAACATGCACAAAATCCAAGCAAAAATAATTATTGAAATGGCAAATGGACCTATTAGTGAAGAAGCCTACGACTATTTAACGAAAAAAGGAGTATTAATTGTGCCAGATGTACTTGCCAACAGTGGAGGAGTGGCAGTCTCATATCTTGAATGGTTTCAAAACATGAAAGGACAAGTATGGGGTGAAGAAAAAGTGAATAAGAAACTCTTTGAGATGATGAGTAATGCCTTTGAGGAAATTTGGCAGACGTATAAAAAACAGAAAATTAGCCTCAAACAAGCGGCATTTGAGACAGCGATTAGGAGGATTATCAAGGGAAAGAAATCCTAAATCCTAAACACTAACACCTAAACAAATAGGGCAAAATATCAAATTTCTAAATTACATTTAGGGTTTGTGATTTGGAATTTGTTTAGTGTTTAAGTTTTAAAATTTAGGGTTTCAATTTACATGCGTATATTGACCTTGTCATTTTTTTTATTATTCTGTAGACTGTAATTTGTAAGCAGTTAAGAATTTGTACATTACATTCTATGTCTCTAAATACCATCCGATCCTATGCTCTTTCTGTATTTGCATTGTTGGTTGTGGTTTTCTTTCTTCCTTTTCAACAGGATTTTTTTACCACATCAAAATGGTATTTAGTTGGATTTTTTGCACTTTTACTTCTCCTTACTTCGTTGGGTGATTTTTTACTTTCAAAAAAAGCAACATGGAAAAAAAGAGAGTTTGACACACCATTTACACTATTTATTGTTGCAGGAGTTCTTTCAGTGCTATTTGGTTCTACAAACAAAGTGCAGGCGCTCATTAATCCACAGTTTGGATTGTTGATGTTCGTATTT
>JAPLYQ010000071.1 GCA_026395475.1 Candidatus Roizmanbacteria bacterium
TCTTTGCACATTTTGAAGAAAAAATGAGAGAGTTGGTTGAAAAAAAATGTCGTATCAACCAAGTATCCAGTAGTTGCTCTGTATGATACACAGGCAGTGTTAGTTGAGAATGGGAAGTGGAAAATTGTGGGGGAAGGGAAAAGAGAATTTTATAATGGCTTCAAGGAAACACTCATTTAAGGTAAAATAGGAGGATGATATCAAACACCCTTACCGATGAAAGAATTAAAAGACTGACCCATGTAGCCTCCCACAGACTTCATGACATCATAGTTCTTGAAAATATACATGATCCACACAATGCTGCTGCAGCTCTGCGTAATTGTGATGCATTTGGTATTCAAGAGGTCCATGTCATATTTGAAACAGAAAAAATGTTTAACCCTGAAAAATTAGGGAAACTTACCTCCGCTTCTGCGAATAAATGGTTAACCATAACAACATGGAAAACTACAGAGGAATGTTTTGCGGAATTGAAAAAAAGAAACTATACAATTATTGCTACGGCAATAAGTGAAAAGGCGGTATCTTTTGAATCCTTTGAGCTTCCAAAAACTCCTTGTGCAATTGTATTTGGCAATGAAGGTTTTGGAATTACGGAAATAGCAAAAAAATTAGCAGATACTCTCTTATATATACCTATGTATGGGTTTGTCGACAGTCTTAATTTGTCAGTTACGGTGGGTATCGTTACGCACTATTTGCGCAGCAAAAGAAAAAGTGGAAGCGAGGCTCATTTTTCGCAATCTGAGGCCACCGCCTTAGCTGAACAATGGATTCGTCGTGATGAAGAGAGTCGAAGACGTGTATAATAAAGAGGAAACAGCATCAAATTATAAATTTCAAATTAAAAATTTTAAATTTTTAAAATTATGGCAAATTTAACACTCAATGATATTCTTACAAAACTGCAAAAAGATGTTTTTGTGCAGGACTATTCAAAAAAACAACCAATAGAAGGAGTCAAAATTGTAGAAGTAAAACGAATGGCAGGAGAAGATGGAACGTTTGAAGATCTCCTTCGGCTGGACGAAACTGGTCATTTAGAATTGTTTCCTGAGATCCAAGTGCGTCAAATCAATAGATCAAAATTACTTCCTGGATCTATCAAAGCATGGCATCTTCATTTTAATCAAGAGGATGTTTGGTATATAGCACCTGAAGATCATATGATCCTTGGATTGTGGGACACACGAGAAAACTCTGCAACAAAGGATAAAACAATGAAAGTTGTCATGGGAAACGGTACTTCAAAATTGGTTGTCGTACCACGGGGAGTTGCTCACGGGGTTGTTAACGTTGCATCCACTCCAGGATCTATTTTCTATTTTGTCAACAATCAATTTAAGCTTACCGAAGCGGATGAACGAAGACTCAAATGGGATGCTCTTGGCGCCTCATTTTGGGAAGTAGAAAAGGGTTGAAAAGTATAGTAGTATGAGTATATGGATGAACAACCCGTACCTACTCAACCGTTGCCTGTAAAAACTCAAACTCCTTCTGTCAAAAAAATAAGAGTAAGCATCTTCATCGTTCTTGGTGTCTTTTTTGTGTTTATAGTCTGTCTCGTCTTGTTTCTTTCCAGATCAAAAAAACAGGATACAAAGATTGTTCCACCAACCGTAACCACTTCTTCATTTGAAAATACAGTTTTTGAAAAAGATACCATTAAAAAATTTGCATCTGATACGGAATTTACCTCCTTGATGAGCGAAGTAAAAAGTAGAAATTCACTTGCTCTTCCTATCACGGGTGGAGGAATGGCAGAAGCATCAGGTTTAAAATCGATGGCTTCTACAGCAACAGATCAAACAGTTGATCGATCATCAACAACAAATGTACAGGTTGTGGGAATTGATGAGCCCGACATCGTAAAAACAGACAGTTCATCAATATATTATTCAAAAACGGGTCAATATAGATATTACACAACTGGCGCTCAAGGAATCGACTTTCAAAGTAACATGATGATTTCTCGGCAAATAATGCCACCTCAATATTCCCAAACAAGTGAAATCGTTGCAGTCGGAGCAGTTCCTCCTTCTACACTAAAGATGCAAAGTTCTATTCCAGAAAGTGGAGAAATGCTTATTTCAGATAAAGTGTTAGTAGTGTTTACAACTGACACTACTAATGGCAATTTGCAACTCGTTGGTTACTCCATTACAAACCCCAATACTCCAAAAAAATTATGGGAACTTCCTTTTTCCGGTAGATCACAAAAAATTGCCGCACGATTATATAAAAATACATTGTATCTTGTGACTTCTACATCTCCCACATTCCCAAAACCATGTCCAATGCCATTGGTTGCAGGTAAAGTGAGTGTTAGTGTCCAATGTACCGATATTTATATGCCTTCAAGTAGGCCAATAAGTAATTCTGTATATTCTGTTTTAAAAATAAATCCTCAAACAGGTGGAGTTGAAAAAACACTGTCATTCATTGGACAACTTGGCCAAAGTACTGTGTATATGTCTCCAGAATCACTTTATTTGAGCTATGAAGTAGAAGGAAATAGCATCAGCATTCTCAATCAATTTATAGCTGAGAATCAAGGCATGTTTCCACAGTACATAGAGGAAAAAATAAAAAAATTAGATGGATATGATCTATCTCTTTCTACAAAAGAAGTTGAGATGAACTCGTTGCTTTCTCAATATCTAACCAATATGGCAAGTGATGAGAAACTCAAACAAGAAAATCAACTCGTCAATGCATTCAAAAAATTCCTGTTCAAATATAAAAGATCGATGGAATACACAGGAATAATTAAAATTAATAATAATGACCTCACCATTACTGCATCTGGCAAAGTACCCGGTGTAGTACTCAACCAATTTTCATTTGACGAGTGGAAGGGGAACTTACGTGTTGCCACGACCATTGGGGGAAGAAATCCATTTTATATGATTGGGGGAAGTGATTTGACTTCACAAATAAGCGATGCATATGTATTAGGGCCAAATTTGGAAGTGAAAGGGTACGTAAAAGATTTAGGAAAGACTGAACGTATTTATTTTGTACGATTCATCGAGGATCGTGGCTATATTGTAACCTTTAGACAAACAGATCCTTTTTATGTGTTAGACCTTTCCAATCCTAACTCTCCGCTGGTAAAAGGGGAGTTAAAAATTCCAGGATATTCATCCTATCTCCATCCGATTGATACCCATTTGATATTGGGCATTGGACGGGAAAATCAGGTGAAGCTGTCATTATTTGATGTTACCGATCCAACCAATCCAAAAGAAGTATCGCATTATGACCTTGCTTCTGAATATTATTCTGCAGCAATGGACAATCATCATGCATTTTTGCAAGATCCAAAATATAAAGTGTTTTTCCTTCCTGGCAGTCGTGGAGGATATATATTTTCCTATGAAGCAAATACACTTTCTCTGGTAAAAGCATTAGAAGCATCCACGGTAAAGCGTGGTCTGTATTTAAATGATTACATGTATATAGTTTCAGACCTAGGTATTACCTCGTTTAAAGAAGGAACATGGGAAAAGGTAGGAGAATTTACGTATGAAAAAAAGGAGACACCAGTTGTACCAACGATTATACCTTTACAAACTGTTCCATCACCTGTTAATTCAAGCAGTGGGTCAGCGAGTGTAAATCCAACGTTATAAAAATACCTTATTTCCAGTCAGGTTTGTAATATTTTTTTCCTTTGAGGTTTTTTGGTAAGTATTCCTGTTCTACTTTAATTCCTTTATCTTTTTCTACTAACCAAGGATAGCGAACATGTCCTTTGCCATATTCAAATTGCTTCATAACCTTGTTTGATGCATTTCTTAAGTGAAGTGGAATAGGAGATAAATTTTCTTCATCAATGTCACTCATTGCTTCCCAAAATGCCATGGATGATGAAATTGATTTTTTTGCTGTGGCAAGATATGTTGCAGTTTGAGCAAGTATAAGGCCTGATTCTGGCATCCCAATCATATGGACCGCCTGCATGCATGCGGTGGCAACGACAAGTGCAGTTGGTTGGGCATTGCCAATATCTTCACTAGCAAATATCACCATCCTTCGTGCAATAAAGACAGGGTCTTCTCCTGCTTTAATCATGCGAGACAAATAATGTACCGTAGCATCGGGATAGTTTCCTCTCATGCTTTTTATAAATGCCGAGATTGTGTCATAGTGCCAATCTCCCTTTTTGTCATAATATATTGCCTTGCGTTGAATAGCTTCTTCTGCAAGTTTTAGCGTAATTTTCCTTCCAAAAGATGATGCAAGTTCAACCGCATTTATTGCAGTTCGTGCATCTCCATTACTACTTTTAATTATATGCTTTATGGCTTCTTCGTCCCATTTAAACCCCTTGTAGTTGCTAATCGCCCGTTTGACAATCTTTTCCATTTCATCATCTGTGAGAGCATAGAGCACATATACTTGTGAACGTGAAATGAGAGGCGCATTAACTTCAAACCCAGGGTTTTCTGTTGTCGCACCAATAAGAATAATCGATCCATCTTCTACATGAGGAAGAAATGCATCTTGCTGACTCTTGTTAAATCGGTGTATTTCATCAACAAATAGGACAGTTTGTTTTTTGAAAAGAGATTGATCTTCTTTTGCTTTTTTTATTACAAGACGTATTTCTGCGACGCCACCTGTAACTGCAGAAAATTGAATAAATTCAGCTTCAACATAGGTTGCAACAAGGCGAGCCAATGTTGTCTTTCCACAACCGGGAGGTCCCCATAAAATAAGAGAGGTAATATTCCCACTTTCCAAAAGCTTACGCAATGGTTTATTTTTTCCAACTAAGTGTTGCTGGCCGATGACATCGTCAAGATTTTTTGGTCGTAGCTGTTCTGCAAGTGGGATCATATCAGACATATCATAAAACAAAAAGAAGAATAAAGAAAGGCAAGATACACATCATGACCAATTGAGCCTCTGGGTTGGCAAGTGCAGTCTGTAATTTATTTCCAATATGGGAGATCAACATAAGAGGATTTTTTAATAGAGTTTGTTTTGGAATTTGGTGAACAGTATAGAGTGTATAGGTATCTTTGTTAAATAAAATAGTGGAAGAATAATCGATATCTTTTATTAGCATTTCGACAACATATGTTTTATCTTTTGAATTACTAATGAGTGGAAAGCCAAATGGGTATGAGGCACTGTTGCCAATTTCTGCTGGCGAAGTATCTTGGGATGCGTACCAATCATTTGTCCCTTCCTCCTTCATACGAATCACAAATTTTTGATGCTTAGTGGGATCTACCAATATTCTTTTATTAGTTATTTTTCCTATGGTGCTTGTAAGATGTACAAGTATCACTCCCATATTGTTTTCTTGAGAAATGAAAGAAAAAGTATATGGCTTGTCTGAAATTGCGATTGTTGAGGGGATGACATGAGTATATTTTTTCTGAATCGAAAAGAAATTAAATTGTGATGTATATACAGAAAAAAATACGAACATAATAAAAATGGCAAGTATCCCATATATAAGCTTCATGTTTTGGGTGATTATTGTTTTTGGCTTTTTATCAGGTTTAAACTGAAAATAAGGAGTTTCAATAATATAATGAATGGCAACTGCAACCAAGAAAAAAATAACTGCAGTTATTATTAAAAACGCAACGTTAGTTTGGGCATTTGTCGGCTTAAACAGAAGATGCATCCCATCGACAATTGCAGTATGTCCAATATACATTGAGTAACTTATGGCTCCCAAGAATAGAAGAACTTTTTTTCGAAAGAATTTACTTAACGAAGTATCTTGCTCTATTAGGGAATAAACAATGTAACCAAAAGGAAATACAAGGAAAAGACGAAGTATTGTTGTATATATGCCTGACACTTTACCCAAACAAAAATAGGAAAGAAACAGCACTGCAAGAAAAGTTATGGGATTAGTAAGTATATGGGAAATAGCTGATGGTTCGTTTTTTTTACCTCGTTGAACAATTGTAGCGATACCAATACCTCCACAGAAGTATATAAAGTATTCAATAAATAACATCGACATGCCTTGTGTGTGCTTAAACAACAACGATAATCCAAAGAGAAATGGGAATAACAAAGTGCAGAATAGTAAGACAAATAATCCGCTCCTTTTTTTAAGTGATAGCACTGTCCCAGAAAAAAGAAATGGGTACAAAATGTAAAAAATCATTTCTGGAGCCAGACTCCAATAGACCCCGTCAAGCAGTGGAATATAATTGCCGAGTGCAAGAGTTAGAGTTGCATTTGAAGCAAATATTGATCCTTCTTTGAGAAAAATAGGAAGAGAGTCAAACCAGATTGGCGGTCTGCGCATGATAAAAAAACCATACCACACTGCGACAATACATTGGAGAAGAATAAAAAGTTTAATGAGAATACTTCCTTTATGAAATCGTTCAATAATATAAACCCAGATTAGGCGTGCTAAAAAAGCAACAGAAAGGATAAGAGCAATTCGTACAATAAGAGGGGTTTGAGGAAATAATCGAAAAAACCACATACATGTGGCCATCACTAAGAAAGGTGGGAAAATACGGGCGTACCTTCGTTCAATAAACGCACTTGGTTGAGGAATTGCATATAAATATCCCATGAGGAATCCCGATAGGATAAAAAAGAAAGTAACTCCTAAGTTTCCACTGGTGAAGAAGAACTGAATAATGGGTCGAATATATTTTGGGACAGCGTCAGCAATATAACGAGAATCGATGTGGTTCAAAAATACCAATACGATTGCAAACCCTCTCAGTCCATCAAGCACATCAAGTCTTCTTACTACTTTTGTTTTTTCTTGTTCAGACATGGATTATTATACAAAAAACAATATTAATACTAAAAGAGGGAAAATACACAGAGAAACTATAAGTGCAGTTTTATTGTTAAAAAAAGACTCCAATTTAGTTAATGAATAGGAAAGTAATTTAAGTGGATGAGAGATAAGCTCTCGTTTATCCATTTGGTAGATAGCAGTTATTGTGAGCGGAGTTGTGTTGAGAGTTATCTTCTGTGGGGGAATATTTTGCGTGTTAATTTCAAGAATATATTTTTTATTCTTCGAATCAGCTAAGGTTGGAAAACCAAAAAGGATTGGACCAGACTTATTTATTTTTGCCAGATTTGTTTCCTGAGTAGCATACCAGCTTTTTGCATTATTTTCTTTCAACTTCAAAGTAAGTATGAAATGATCATTTGCCTCTTGTGAAGAAACGGTATGGGTGAGTGGAATAAGTAGTACACCCATATTGTTTTCTTTCGGTACGAATGAAACAATGAGAGGTTTAGAAGAAAGAATAAGTGGACTATATGATTTTTCTTGCGAAAAAAAGTTAAATTCTGAAGAATACGCGCTAAAAATTAAAATAAAATATGTAAAAATTAAAATCAAAAGGGTAGATTTCGATAAACTTGTTGTAAGTCTTGTCTCTCGTTTCATTGGCTTAAATATAAAGTAAGGAGTCTCAATTATTTTATGCATTACATAGGAAACTGCGATAGACACCAATAGTGTAACTATTAAAAAAAGGACCTCGGTCAAAGCATTTATTGGCCTGTATAGAAGACGCATTCCGTCGATAAGACTTGTACTACAGATATACAGCGAATAGCTTATAGCCCCCAAAAAAATAAAGAGTTTATTTGAAAAAAATCGTGAAAGTGCTGTTGAATTATCTAATAGGCCATATACTACAAACCCCAATGGTATTGAAAGAAATAAAATAGCTAATAAGTTGAAGATTTGAAGTGAACCGACAGAAATAAGGTAGGAAGCGAATAATACCAAGAAAAAAAAGAGCGGATGGAATAGATTGCGGAGAAATGGTGGGAGTTCTATTTTCTTTTTTTGTTTGGCAATAATCGCAATGAATATTCCTATAAAGAAATAAATAAAATACTCTATGTCCATTATGCTAAGTCCCTTTAATTCTTTGAATAGGAGATTTGTACCAAAAAAGAATGGAAACAAAGAAAAAAATAGAAGTGCTTTTATATGTGGCTGCCTATTTTGTACTCGTAATACGAGTGGGGCAATAAGCGAAGGATAAAGAAGATAGAATACTATTTCACAGATAAGTGTCCAATACACAATATCAAGCATTGGAATGTAGTCTCCAAGGGGAAGAGTGAGTGTAGCGTTCACCGCGATCATTGTGGCCCATTGGACAAATGAAGGGAGTGAATGAAACCATACAGAAGGGAGGCGCATAATAAAAAAACCGTACCAAATAGCTGTGATCAATTGTAAAAAAAGAAACAATTTTACTGTTAGCCTTCCAACGCTAAATTTTTCAATTACATGTATCCATAACGTTCTAAACAGAGCGGCAATCGCAAACATCATGACAGCTCTTGAGAAAAGAGAAAGCTGAGGATATATCCGAAAAATTCCCATACATAAAACCATCGTGATAAAGGGAGGAAAAATACGCGTGTACCGTCTCTCAATAAACTCATCTTGATGAGGTTGAGGATACAAAGTAGACATGAGAAAACCAGAGAGAATAAAAAAGAACGATACCCCAAGCTTTCCACTTAAAAATATAAAGGAAATAGAATGTTGGAGATAGACAGGAAAGGCGTGGATAATATAGTTTGAATCGACGTGATTTAGTAAGACCAGCACAATCGCAAATCCACGAAGGCCATCAAGCACATCAAATCTCTGTTTCATAAGTTGCACTTTTAAGCCTCCTCTTTCTTTGGCAAAACATTAATAGGTAAATTGTGAGTACTTATTGGTTATCCCAATTTTTTCTCTTACTTCAATCATTTTTTTTACAGCTTGTGTTCTTGCCTTTTCCGCACCCTCCTTTAAGATATTTTTTATTTTATCTGGATGTTCCTTTAACTCGTTGTAAAGTTCTCTTTCTTTTTTAAATTTCAAAAGGATTGCTTGTAGTAGTTTTTCTTTGACTTCAACATCGGCAACTGAACCTTCCGTATATCTTTTTTCAAGATCGGCAACTTCTTCTTTATTATCATTCAGCAATCTGTGATAGGTGAATACTGGATTTCCTTCGACCTGCCCTGGATCGGTGACCTTTTTTCTATTGGGATCTGTAAAACAACTCATCACCTGTTTCCTAATTACTTTTTCATCTGCAAAAACAGCAATATAATTATGTAAGCTTTTACTCATTTTTCTTTTTACATATGTCCCCACAAGGCGCGCACTTTCTTTCATATTATAAATATCAGGAAGAATAAAAATTTCACCAAACGTTTTGTTAAAAAAACCTGCAATATCACGAGTTATTTCAATATGTTGTTTTTGATCATCTCCAACTGGCACATAATCTGGGTCATAAAGTAAAATATCCGCTGCCATTAAAACAGGGTAACTAAAGAGGCCCATATTGATCTCTTCAGGATCTGCACCTTTTTGCAATTTATCTTTATATGCATGCGCTCTTTTTATAAGTGAAAGAGGGGTGACATTATTTAATATGCTTTGCAATTCTGTATGTTGTGGAATATCAGATTGTCTATAAAACACCACTTTTTCAGTATCAATACCAAATGCTAAGTACGAGAGGACAAGGTTTTCCACATTCCTTTGCATTTCCTCTTTATTTTGTACTGTTGTTAAAGCATGGAGGTCAGCGATAAAAAAATAAACCTTATCAGCTTTTTTCTGTAACTCCAAAAAAGGAACAACGGCTCCAAGATAGTTGCCAATATGGACTTCACCACTGCCAGATGGCGTGATGCCGGTTAATATAGAATAATTGTTTTTCATAGTATTATTATAGCTCATCAATATCTAGTATTTATTTAGATACATATTCTTTATAAATAAACTCAACGTCTTTATCTCCTCGTCCAGATAAGTTAATGACAACCGTCTTATCTTTTTCAAGTTTTTTTGCAAGTTGAACTCCGTATGAGATAGCATGGGCACTTTCAAGAGCAGGGATGATGCCCTCCTTTTTTGATAGAAGGGAAAATGCTTGGATAGCTTCTTCGTCTGTTACGGATGCAAGTTCAATTCTCTTAATACTTTTTAAGTATGAGAGTTCTGGGCCAACACCTGGATAGTCAAGACCTGATGCGGCGCTATATGATTCACATATTGTTCCATTTTCATCATGCAAGATGAGGGTTTTAAATCCATGAATAATATCTACCGTTCCCTTTCCAAGTGAGATTCCATGTTTTTTGGTTAACTCACCTTTTCCTGCGGGCTCAACTGCAATAAGCTTGGTATCTATATCATTGATAAACTCATAAAATGCTCCCATTGCGTTACTTCCTCCGCCAACACACGCAACAACATAATCGGGAAGTTTCTTTTCTTTATGCATCATTTGTTCTTTTATTTCCTCTCCAATAATTTTTTGGAAATCACGAACCATAACGGGGTAAGGGTGTGGTCCAACAACAGATCCAAGGAGATAATAGACAGTTGGATCGGTTACGTAAGCCATAAGAGCGGCATCAACTGCGTCTTTCAATGTTTGTTGCCCTTGAGTTACCTCAACCACATGTGCACCTAAAATTTTCATGCGGTAGACATTTGGTTTTTCATGTTCAATATCACGCTTTCCCATATAAATATCACATTCCATGCCAAACAATGCTGCGACAGTTGCAACCGCGACACCATGTTGTCCTGCTCCAGTTTCTGCAATAAGCTTTTTCTTTCCGAGTCGTTTTGCAATAAGAGCTTGGCCAAGCGCATTGTTTATTTTATGTGCGCCAGTGTGGTTTAAGTCTTCACGTTTTAAATATATTTTCGCTCCACCTGCATATTCTGTGAGATTTTTTGCATAATAGAGGAGACTTGGTCTATTGGCGTACATTCTATATAAAGATCGTAATTCGCTCAAGAACTGAGAATCATTACGTGCTTTTACATATTCATTAGTAAGAGTTTGTAATGATTTCTTTAATTGTTCAGGAACAAAAGATCCGCCATACTCTCCAAAAAATCCGTTTTTATCAGGTTGATTATAGGTATCCATATAATTTTAAATTTGAAATTTTAAATTAAAAAATGAAAGGTTAAATATGAAATGAAGTTGTGGCTTATCGCCAGTTGGAGAAGTTACCTTTAGCAAGTTCTTTTGAACCACGAGTAACAGTAGCGATACCAACACCCAATTTTGAAGCTATTTCATGTTGTGGTATACCTTTTTTTAGGAGCTTAACGATTTGAAGACGCACAGGAATTTCTTCCCGCTCTTTTGGAGTGAGAATTCCATCAAGAAATTCTTTCATATCTCTTTTAGTTTTGAGAGATAAAAAAGTTTCTGCCAATGAGTTGAAATAACGTGTGTTCATAAATACTATTATACTAGTATGCTAGTATTCTGTCAAGAAGAATTTTTGATTAGTTTACCTGAAAAAAATAGAAGATTCCTGTATGGACGTCGTCCTGTGTTATTTTTACTTTAGGTTCCCAATATGAAAACTTTTGACTTAAGGTTTTGTCTGTGGCAATAAATGTATCTAGGTGAATAAAGGACTCACCACGTTTTAAATAAATAGAATAGGCTTTACCTGTCTCAATAAGTGGAGGGGTACCAATTAATTCTATATATCCACTGTTATCGAGAGAAACCTTATATGTATTTGAAGCAACTTGTTGTTCTATCGTTGGAGGGTCTGCTATCGGAAGAGATGTCTGTATAATTTCGTTTGTTCCGCTTGCCTTGCTATTACTAGCTTGGTTGCTTTGTAATATCAATCTACTAAGAAGAATAAAAAGAAAAATAAGAACCGTAAAGTAGATAGCATATGTTGCTTTTTTGGATATACATATTCTGTCTTTCATACTTGTGTAATAGTATATACTGTTTTTTATGAACAATCAAAATGAAATTCACCCTCCACAATCAAAAACCTTTACGGGTACATATCCTTCTAAACTGACTCCAACAGAAACAGAATTGGAGTCAAGTAAGAATGATATGAATATTGCAAAACATTTGGAGGAAGAGCATAAGATCACTCCTCTTTCTGCCTATTTAAAAGAAATAGTATATGGTGGAAACGATGGGATCATCACCACATTTGCTGTAGTTGCCGGTTTTGCAGGAGCTCAAGCAAATATTGGTTCACATTTACCAGTATTATCGGTTCTTATTTTTGGATTTGCGAATTTATTTGGAGATGGGGTGTCAATGGCTCTTGGCAATTTACTTTCAACCCGTTCAGAACAGGATGTTTATGCAAATGAAAAAGCAAAAGAATTGTATGAAATTACTCATAATATGGAAATGGAAAGAATTGAGTCTGTCCAGATACTTATCACAAAAGGGTTTACAAAACCACAAGCAGAACAACTTATTTCTATTTATAGTACCAATCCAAAATACTGGGTAGATTTTATGATGAATCAGGAACTTGAACTCCCTAATCCGGAAAAAGATAATCCATATAAGATGTCGCTTGTTACTTTTTGTTCGTTCATTACATTTGGGTTTATTCCTCTTGTGCCATATGTTTTTTTTCAAGGAGAATTTCTTTTTATTGCATCTATTTTCATGACAGCACTTTCATTATTTTTAATTGGGATTATGAGGTGGAGAGTTTCAAAACAAGGTTTTATTCGATCGGTTGGTGAGATGCTCCTCCTTGGAGGAGCTGCAGCTACAGTAGCATACCTTGTTGGGGCGATGTTTAGAATCTAAATTCTATGGGTGAAAAACCTGTCATATCAATCATTATTCCGGCATATAACGAAGAGAAGTATGTGAACGAATGCCTTTCTTCTGTCTTCAACCAAAAATGCAACTCGCCATTTGAAGTTATTGTTGTTGATAATAACTCACATGATAAAACTTCAGAAATCGCATCAGTTTGGAAGGAAGTAAAGCTTATCAAAGAACTTCGTCCCGGTGCAACTGTTACACGAAATACTGGTGCAAAGGCTTCTCAATCAGAGATACTTTATTTTTTGGATGCTGATTGTCGACTTTTTCCAAATGCTTTACAAAAAATCATCAATGCATTCGAAGATGACCATGCCTGTCAATTACTATCAGGTCCCTATATATATGATAGAGATGGGTTTTTCCCAAAACTAGCCACAGACACACTCCACTATTTTTCACTGTTTCATTTGATTGTAAAATTATGTTTTGGTGTGAGTCAATTCCCCGGAGGAAATTTTGCCATTAGGAAAGAACTTTTCAATAAAGTTGGAGGATTTGATGAAACGATCTGCAATCAGGAAATTATTTTGCCAGACGATCTTGACTTAGCAATCAGAATTCAAAAGCATCTTATAAAAGACTTGATATTTAGTAGAGAGTTTGCAGTTTACTCTTCATTTAGGAGAGTAAAAAGATCTCCCATAAAAGATACACTCGTCAGATTTTTTGCAACTTTAGATATGCTTTCCAAAAGAAAGTAAATACAAAAACAATATCTAATATAAAGATTATTTGCGATTTATAATCTCACAATAGTGAACGGGTCACCTGCATGATTACAGTCAACACAATAGTTTGAGAACATGTCTTTGATCATTGTCTTATCTCTATTTTCTACATTGCCATCAGTTGGACTTGCAAGTTTATCTGTATCTTTGTTAATCGGCACAGATTGTTTAAAGCTTCCTCCACCTTTTGGTTCTGTTCCCTTAATAAAGTATTCATAACGAGCACCGCAACTTTCTTTACCATCATCTCCCTTTGTCATTTCTCCACCACTGTCGTTGCAAATCTGTTTTCCGATGACTGTTTCAGGTTTAACAGGCCATAAATCTGGTTGCTCTTTTAAGAGCATTCTCATTACTTTATTCCAAATAGGCGCTGCTCCTGTAACACCAGAGGTGAGAGCAGGATTCATTGGGGTATTGTCATTATTTCCTACCCATACTGCAGTGAGAAAGTTTGGAGTATAT
>JAPLYQ010000050.1 GCA_026395475.1 Candidatus Roizmanbacteria bacterium
AACTGGAGAATTAGGAAAATCTGGTGTTGTTATCTCAAATCCTGGCGGGCCTATTGTTGCTGCAGTAAGACATATGGACTGGATCCCGGCTTCAATTCATGGAGAAAATGTTGTATTCAGAAATAAGCAGCATACGGGACACGTAGAAAGATCTTTCCTTGTAGAAAGAGAAGATGCCCAAGTACAAAGACATGCAAAAAGCATGCTTGCTGGCTTGCAAGAACTGAGTAGTTTAAAAGAGTTTTCTGAATTTAACGAAGGAGCGGGTGGAGGAGGAAGTGAGCCTGAAGCATGGATGATGGATGAGCAAGGAAATCCATATCCCATTCCCAATGGAGGAGAGTTACAGGCAAATTGTATTGAAGAAACTATTGAACCGCATGCGAGTGCAATCCAATTTTTGAAAGCAAGAGCCAATCAAATATTAGACAGAAAGGCAAAACACCCTAATGCGATTATTGTTGATACCTCCTCTATGACCACAAGTAGTCCAAGAGAGATGAAAATAGGAACCAATGGAGACAATGGCCCCTATATCACCGCCATGCAACACAAATTATGGTCGCAGTATATGAATGCTCTTGATCCAACTGCAAGAGGTCTCATGGACACATTGGGAAGGAATTTTGGTTTTGAAAATTGGGCAGATATGCATAATAAGTTGGGAAATATGACTTATCTTGTTTTTTCCGCTTCCCATTTAAGTATTGGGCTTCCTCATATTCGTCCTGGAATGGAAGCAATGGCAATACCAGAACAAGAGGCTATAGCTGTTGCGGATATTTTTAATTCCAATTTTGGAACTTTGGCAGAAATGTTGATGTTGTCTACCCCAATGGTATTTGGACAAATGCCAAAAGTTATGACTCCGGATGGAGAAAAGTGGCCAAGGGATATGCGAGCAATTATTAGATATACACTAGATAAAAGTTATCCTGCAGAATTTATCAACAATAAAAAAACATATATTTATCTTTTAAGTTAGGAATTTAGTAGTGTAGTTTATGATTGTAAAATACCTACTCCAGACGGTGAGGTTATAGAAAGACCAGTTTATCATGGACGCGTCAGAGTACGAGCAACGTCAAGTGAACCAAGAAATTTAAGTGGACGAGTGGAGTTTACCGGATGTTCGGCATCCCCTTCTATTTATGATGAAGTAGCTCGAAATTCGTTATTACAGTTGATGATGATTGGAGCGTATGAAGCTCTTGCTGAAGGAAAAACACCTATGGAATATTTTAAAGCTGAATTTCCGTCAATGGGAAGATGGGAAGAACAAAAAGATCTCATCATGGAGGCAAATCTTCATGGATTTAAAACTGATAAAGTATCAGCATTGATAAATGAAGGATTGCGTTTTGCAAAACGCATGGAGGAAAAATATCCAGCGTTGAGAGAACAGGCTCAAATTGCACAAATGAGATTACAAAATTTATGGAATGACCCCGTTGCGAATTTGGAAGAGTATGTAGAAAACCCCCAAGGATCATTTGCTGAAGTGGTTCAAAATGAATTAAGAAGTGGTTTATCTCCACTTGAGGTTACAAAAAAAATTGAACAGTATCAACTGACAATGGCACAGAAATTTGCAAATATAGGTGAATCAAATTAATATATTTATATAAACTAATTAAAAATATGGTACAATTCAAAATCATGTTACATCAAATATCATTTTTCTTCTTTTTTAGCCCGTCACGGCGGGGATATATGATGTAACCAACAAAAGTCATTATCCGCCCGCCGCAAGGCGGGCTTTTTAGTTGGAAAAAAATTATTAAATATTATTTTTAAATATGGTCGCAATACAAATAGAAGAAATTTCAGCAGCAAAAATGGCAGCAGCAGAAGGAGCAAAAATTCTTGGTAAAAATCCAAGTGGAGGAATACTTCTCATTAGTGGAGTTCCTTATGCGCTTAAGTATCCCTATCATCGATATACTCAAAATAAAGAACACCCATGGGGCCACCCAGATGACGGATATACCAAAGCTGATATGGTTCGTGTTCATATGCATTTAGATATTCCTCAAAAAGAGCAGACGGTAGAGGTTGTGAATAGATGGTTAGAACAAATGAAAGAAGGGGTAATACCAACAGGCGCAACACAAGGAGTAGAGGTTGAAGGAGTTGTATACGAAGGTGATTCGACTAGACTCGCTCCAGCTTATTTGGATGCTTCAAAAAATCAACATCCAGAACTCATGGAAACAACATTAGAGACGGCAACGGGCGTATTACCTGACGGTTCATATCCACATTCTCCAGTTGCTGTTGCACAGCAAATTGGTCTTGCAATCCGAGAGGCTCATGAGCAAGCTGATATAAATGGACATCGCGTTGTTCACACATCAGTCCCTGAAGGAGGTGGAGTGGATGAGAATAGAAACACACCAGTCCCCTATCTAGAAGCGTTTGCCCCACGCGTATTAGCTGACACTATTTTACATGGAGGGGAAATTCCTAGTGAAGTAAAATCACTTTATACAAAAATAGGAATTCCAGATGTGTTGCAGTATTTAGAAAATACAGGAGTTCTTAATTGGCCGGTTCATGCACTTCATGTTCATAATGGTGTTCCTATGATTGGAGAATACGCTGATACCCGCTCTGCATATGCCATGGCGCAGGTTAGAAATACCGAAATGGCAAAAATTGTTTCATTCATGTTGTATAACACTCAGTATTGTTATGGAGTAAATACGGGGGACAAGGATGTACGATCAAAAATGAGAAGGCTTCTTTCTACCGCTCATGGAGGTGAAACTCCCCAATCGGCTGAAGAATATGTACAAAAAGCAGTACAGGCTTTAGAGGATGGATCTATTCATTCTCTTCCAAGATATCCAGCCCATTCTCAACATGATCGTACGAGAATTAGAATGGATGGAGTTACGATGGAATCAATTGATGCGCCCATGAATCCAGACCTGCGACTGGTACTGGGTTGGACATACATCAATCAGATCATGAATGTCATAGCTCTTGACACACTTCAACAAACAGGCGGCGATGAATCACAAGTTCTCACTCATCTTGGTTCTCAATGGGGAGAGCTTATGCAACCAATCAACGCTATGGGTAAAGAAAATTCAAGCTATGCACACGACCTCATTTTTAATGATGAAGGATATACTGGACGCGCACCATGGATGAAAAAAAGTTATGCAGATTCCATTCAAGATATAATATCAATTATTGAAATGTATGGATATAAATATCCTGCAATAGCTACTTATGTATCTATAGTAAAAAAATTACTTTCAGATTCAATAAGTCCAAAAAATGCGGCGACGCTTGAAGAATATTTGGGTGTAGAAAATGGTGTATACCAAGCAAATGGAAAAAATCATGGCCTTGTTATAGATGCAAAACAAAACTATTCAGTTGAAGAAATGATCAGTATTCAAAGCAAAGCAACAAGGCTCCAAGCTGAGGCGTTGTCTCAAATTCAAACAGATCCTGAGTTATTACAATTTTTTGGTATATCTCAAGATATACATTCTGTATAATCACGATATGATAGAACAAATTGTAGATCTCACAAAAAAACTAGTTTCTGTTGAATCGACTGATGAAAAAAAAGAAAATTTACAAGAGGTTATTGACATCTGTGTAAAAGAATTAGATGGATATACCATAGAAAAATTTAGTCAAAATGGTCATCCAAGTATTCTTGCATATGTGGGTAGTCAAAGACCAAAACAGTTTGATGTCATTTTTAATGCCCATCTAGATGTTGTATCAGCACAAGTAAACCAATTTACTCCTGTCGAAAAGGACGGCAAGTTGTATGGAAGAGGAGTAAGTGATATGAAGGCAGCTACAGCAGTTGAGCTTTTGGCGTTTAAAGACATAGCAAAAACTATTTCTCGCCCTGTTGCACTACAGCTTGTTACTGATGAGGAAATAGGTGGATATGATGGAACCAATCTGCAAATAAAAGATGGTGTAAGAACGCCATTTGTTATAGCAGGAGAACCTACAGATTTTGGAGTAGGACAAAAAGCAAAAGGAGTCATTTGGATGAATGTAAAAACAAAAGGTACAGTCGCACATGGAGCATATCAATGGCGAGGAATAAGCGCAATTTTGAAAATGAATAAGGCAATAAACGCTATTGAAAAGGAATTCCCTGTTCTTTTGAAAGAAGAGTGGAGAACTACAATGAATATAGCAAAGATTGAAACATCTAATACGACATATAACAAAGTTCCAGATGACTGTCTCATGAAACTTGATATTCGTTATATCCCCGAAGACTGGAAAACAATTAAACAAAAAATTGAAAAAATGCTAGAGGGATTTGAATTGGAGTTCCTAGAATTCGAACCACCACAGGTTACTAAAGAAACAAATCCCTATTTCCAACAATTACTTGCTTCAATAGAAAATGTCACCTCAAAAAAGGCAGATGTAATTGTCAAACATGGGTCTTCTGATGTCCGCCATTTTAGTAGAGTTGATGGTGAAGGCGTTGAGTTTGGCCCAGTTGGGGCAGGCCTTCATAGTGATGAAGAGTGGGTAGATATCAAAAGTCTCGGAACATACTATGATATCCTTTCATCTTTTCTT
>JAPLYQ010000110.1 GCA_026395475.1 Candidatus Roizmanbacteria bacterium
TCCCTCCTCAGGATTTAATACATATGAGTTTTTTTCATATCCTGCAACTAGTGAGTCTGAGCTTACTTTTTTAGGTAGTGCAATTTTAAGAAGTGACTTCTTTTCGAGAGTAAGGATATACACCTTCCCATCAGGATTAAGAACAAACGCTTTATCCTCAAAAATATAGAGTTTAGATCCTCGTGCATTCTTTTCTTCAATCGCAAAATCATAATATTCTTGCGGATCTTTATATTCTCTTTTTATAAGAGTTGATTCAGTATCTTTAATCTTTTTTTGTAAACTAGCAATTTCATCCTGCTTATCTTTTGCAGTGGTTTTATGTAATACCGCCAAGGTCCCTTTTACTTCTTGCAACATTTGCAATCCGTCTGACACAGCTTCCGTTTTTGTTGCCGCTTGCTCAATAGTGCTTTCAATTTTTTGTTTCTTTTCTTCATATGATTGACCTTGTCCTATTTGAAGTCCACCTTTGTTTTGAATTCCTTTTGACATATTCCAACCAAATAATCCAATACAGAGAACTAAAATACACCCAATAATTATTTTTTTCCTCTTCTCAAGTGATGATACGGTTTCTATGTTTTTTCTTACAAACTCGGTGATCTTTGCACCAAGGTTAACACTAGGTCCTTCACTTACATATGTTTCTGTATGCTCAGACATTTTTACAAAAAGTGCTACAGCACCCGTATCGTCTTCTGCTCCAACTGTTTGTTTAATTTGTTCAGGAAACTCTCTGATGGAAATGTGTTTATGAAGAAGAGCTTTTGTATGTGTAACTCCTTTAAGCGATTGTGTAAAGAAAGAGGTGGTAAAAACGTAAAAATCATCTTTTTCATAACGACCAGCCGCATTTATTGCCCCATAAATTATTCTTTCAAACATTTTCCCTCTATTTAGATATATCTCCCCAGACCCCACAGTCTTCAAATAAAGTGTTTGACTTTTCTTATACCCAATAGCTATAGAAGTATCTAAGGGTATATTCATTCTTTTAAATATTTCTGAGACTGATGAGTCAAAACTTGCAAGACTTTCGTAATTGGTATTTCCAACCTCTGCAAGCGCACTCATTAATTGTTCTCCTTGTTCCCCTGTATATCCATCAAAGATTTCAACTACGCAGAAAAAGTTTTTTTCCGCAAGAAAGCCTGTAAAACCATTTTTCTGCTCTTGTCCTAAATATATTGAATATTCTGCATCCATAAGGTTACAAAAAGAAAAATGCTGACAGGAATAAAAGAATGCTGATAATAACTAGTATAAGCGAAATTGCCTGTATATATCCATTCCTTCTTGTGCGTACAGTTTTACTTACTGCTCCAACCTGGACATACATCTGTAAAGTAAGGACAATAAACAAAAAAGAGAAAACCACTCCTCCAACTTGGATGATGCGTTGGATGGTAAATAATGAGTTAAGAATTTCCATATTGTTTAAGAATGTCTTCGATAATTTTAGCTGCCCGGGCAGGGTGAGGAACCATTATAAACTCACTATTTATCTCAGATCCCGCTGTTTGAACATATATACTTCCAAAATCAAAAATGCCAGAAATAAAGCCACTTGTCTTAACCGTAACATCTTCTACATGTGTAAGTTCCGTACGTGTAATTTCTTTAAAAGTAAGAATATTAAAATCAACATCAATAATTTGCATATTAGTGATTAATCCAACATTAAAATACCAATTCACAATCTGCATCCATAGATAAACAAAAACAAAAAAGATAAAAAAGATATTGATGTAAAGAATAGAAATCCCTGAGATAAACTGTGAAACGATAAAATTAAGAAAGAAAATGAGGATAAAAAAGACAAGAGAATTAAAAACTGCTGGACCAAGAGTGATCGGGTGTGCACGTAAGCTCAAGAGGACTGTTTCACCATCTCTTTGGCTATCAAATTGAATATTTGGCCTTACACACAGAGCGTGAAGGGAGGAGTGACTTTCTTCAAGCTGTAACATACCTATATTATACCCTTCACAGGCAGAATTACTACCGATATACCCTCTCTCCAATACCCCTTGCTAAAAGGGGAAAATTTCGCTATAATATCTCTTGTCCTGGTTATTGAAGCGATTTGGTACCACCCTTTCCCATCCCGAACAATAATATAATTTCCAACTCCACATTTTTTCTTTCCCACTTGCACTTTCCTATCCCAGACGTATAAACAATCTCCTTGCACGATATATGTTCGCGTAGCTTCGCCACTTGCGATAGATACCGAAATTGAGTCAATATTAACCATTGCTGACATACTTGATTCGCGCGTCTTGTAGTCACAGAGAATGGGAAGGTTGTAGTTTAATTTTTTAGGTATTTTTGCACTTTTTTGTGATGATGTGGATGTTGTAGTTGGGGTTTGTTTTTTTTCCAAAATGATTGTATTGTTGTGAAACATAAATTTGGAGAATAACCCAATGATAAGGACAAAAAATGCGAGGGCAAATATAACAGTGGGAACATCAACTCGATTATTATTTTTCATTATAAAATTTCACTTTCTTTATTGTCTCCACTTGAGGCAGAATCAAGAACATAAATATCTTCTTTATAATTATTTACTCCTACAAATTCACCTTCTCCCTTAACGAGTAGTTCAAGGGGTTTACACGAATAACACCCTCCTTCTGGTTGTCTACATTTAAACCTCCCTAATTTTACTGCAAGCTGTATCTCAAGAGCGCTTTCAAGAATACTATCTAATATTTTTTCTTCATCGGGAAGATTTTTTTCAACCATACATTCTTCTTCTCTTTCTAAATACCAATAGCTCATGCGAGAAATATGCCTTGTTTGACATCTCTTTGCAAGAATATAGTAGATCGGCAATTGCAACGACTCATTGTTTTCTTCATTTTTACTTGTCTTAAAATCAATAATATGAATTGAATCTGTGTCGGGTAGATATTCCATCCAATCTATTTTCCCCGACAGAATAATATTCTTCTCTTCTGAAAGCCAGAAGTAAGGTAATTCCATTTTTAACCTAACTGCAAGTCGTGCAAGAGGTCCAGGATTTTTCATAAGTCGAAGCAACATCCCTTCAGCTCTTGTTTTATATTGTTGTTCAATGGAACTATCAAGGAATCCACCCTTCTTACCTTCTATTTTTTCCCATGATTCATGTAATTTCCCAATAAGTGATACTTTAAATCGTTCTTTTGTAGGAAGTTCTTTAAGTGAGTCGAGCACGTCATGGACTATCTGACCAAGCGCTAAAGGTGGGGTCATGAGTTTCATTTTGTGTCCGTTTTTTGGATTGCGATATAGATATTTCAAGTAATATGCCCGTGGACAGGTTTTAAAATCGTTAATTCGCGAGTGAGAAACCCACAATGCTGAGTATTTGTCTTGTGCCATAGTTATGGAAATAATGATTTATACATATAAACATGATCCACTAGTTCCCCTTTGTACTGTAATCCTTTAGGTAGTAATCCATATTCTTTAAATCCTATTTTTTCATAGAGTTTTCTTGCTACGGGATTATTACTAAAAACTCCAAGAGTGATTATTTGTAATCCGGTTATATTTTTTTGAGCTTCTTCAATAACCTTATTCATAAGGAAGCTTCCTAATCCTTTTTGTCTCCATTCTTTTGAAATGATAAGACCAAACACTCCAATGTGTTTTTCTATTTTTTCTTTTACAACAATGTCACCAACTCCAATAAGCTCTTCCCCATGAAAAACTAACAATTTTACTGCAAGTCTATTGGCAACTTTATGCATAAAATTTTCTATATAGCGGGACTCTTCTTCCAGACTCATTTGTTCTCCTTGCATCATAATGTATGTCTGCTCAGTTGAGATGGTATTCATAAAATGAAGAAGCCTTTCCACATCGTCTCGCCTTACATGGCGAATAAGAATATCTACTCCGTTATGATTTCCTTCAAATATAATTGTGCCTTCTAACATATAGCTAATTGTACCACTGTATAATGAGAGTTTATGAATTGGTTTATACTTGCTCTTCTTGCCGGCACTGCTTCAAATTTTTTTAATATTTTTAATCGTTCATCATTAAAGGAAAAAGGTGACTCTACTGTATATGCATGGTGGTTTGAAGTTATTCGTTTTATCGTGTTTCTTATTATTTTTCTTCCTCAGCAAGTTTTTCCACAACACGTAGGAGATTATTTTTGGCTACTCCTTCTCGGGTTGAATGAAGCTGTTTCTGTCTATTTTTTTATGCGTTCACATCAACTTACCGACCTATCCCTCTCTACATTTATTGTTAAGCTCCAACTCATATGGACTCCTCTTCTTGCCTTCTTTTTTATTGGGGAACATCTATCCTTACTTGATTATGGAGCTATAGGAATAATACTTGTTGGCATCTTTATCGCAATTTATTCCAAAAAAATGAAAAATGATAAAGGCGTTATTATTACTTTTATTTCATCCTTATTTATTGCGTTCAATGCTGTTTTTACAAAAAAAGTAACAGGGATATCTAGTACTCCATTTATCATTATGAGTATGTCGTTGCCTTCCATTATTATTTTTCCTTTGCTAATGAAGAGTTCTTACAAGCGAATAGTAACTATTTCAAAAAAAACATTTTTACAATGTTTATCTGGTTCGATATCTAATATTATCGCTATGTTTCTTGCAATTAATGCGATACGCCTGGGGTCCACGAGCAAAGTTTCTGCTGTGTATCAGGGAATGATGATTATTTCTCTCCTGTATAGTATCGTCATATTGAAAGAAAGAAAACAATTGTGGCAAAAAATTGTTGGAGCGGGAGTGATACTATTGGGACTTTACATTCTTTCTCGATAAATATGAAAAATATAATAATTCTTTTTGATATTGACTATACAATCTTCAACACCAATCAATATAAAAAAAATACTACTGCTTACATATGTTCCCATTTTCATATCAAAAGCGAGGATATGAAACTATTTGATATAGATTACCGGTCAGAGAACGTGAATCCTACAGGAGTCAATATGAAAGATTACACAGAAAAGATGGCAATAGAATTTTCACTCTCTCCAAAAGAGCTTTATCAACTTCTGATCGACACTGAAGAAATATTTATGGATACTCTCTATCCCGATTCTCTTCCCACTCTCTCCCATTTATCCAAACAATATACATTGGGAATATTTTCTCAAGGTCATCTTCCCTTTCAAAAAAATAAGCTCATTAAAACCAATATTCTTCACTTATTTGAAGAAAAACACACCTATATCCATCTTGATAAAACACATATGGACAATATGCAGGGATTGCCCAAAAATGCAATTGTGGTTGATGATAAATTAACAGTGATTGACCATGTCTCAAAACATATTCCGGCAATTCATATCGATAGAGATCATAAAATTGAAAAGAGTAATTTCCCGATAATTCACTCCCTCAGCGAGCTTCCTGAGGCTATCAATCGACTCATGGAGGCAGCAATTTGATCAATTTTTTGGTAAAATATACACATTCGAATTGAATTATAAATTTTAAATTTATAATTTTAAATTTTCTTGGGGAGTAGTGTAACGGTAACACGCCTGACTTTGGATCAGCGCGACTCTAGGTTCGAATCCTAGCTCCCCAACACTAGTGAATTTGACGCTTATAAAAAATATTTCTTCGGAATCTCCTATCTTTCTTCTTTCCAAGTTGAAGTTCATTTGTTAGCTTTCTAAGCTTAGAAATACTTCTTATATATGTTCGAACCGAGAAATTATTAGTTTAATGTTCGAGTTCTGGAACAAGTAGATCCTGTAATCCTTTTGACATAGATGTGGGAATTATTCGCTCCACCCCATCATCTCCCCCAAAAAACCAACCACAACTAGTCATCCCTACCATTGCTTCTATTTTTGCAAGATAAAGCCTCGCTGTTTCTTCGTCACCTCCTCTATTTAATACTTGTGCAAAAAGGGTTGGGCCAAAATTCTCTCCTGTAAAGATGTCATCGGAAAGAGATGTGAATACGTGAACAAATTCTTTTCTCCAATTTGGCTTTAGTGCATCTAGAGCATAGTTGAGTAGAGTATTCATACCTTGGAGCTCCCCAAAAAGTTGTTGTTTTGTTTTTAATGCAGATTCTGTGGGATTATCACAATTACATCTTCCTGTCCATCTGCCTAAATCATGGGGACAGCTCCAACTAGAATTGTCAACTACGTCAACAAATGTTTTTCCTCCCGATTGTTGAAATTCTTTCAAAACTTCTTTCATATTTAAAGGAATATAGCCATAATTTTCTTGAATTGCGAGAATGCTTTTAAGAAATGCATCAGCCCCAACTTGGTGATGTCCAAACCTCTCAAGATCCATCATCATAAAAGAGTTCCATCCATGAGCTTGCTCTCCATTTTTTCTTCCATTCATGAATTCTTCGGCATTATATGTGGACCATAATGCATATGATACAAAACCACTCAGTCCTGAATTTCCAAGAAGTACAGCTATATCTTTTGCCTCACCCACATCAACAAAGCATACGTTATGATTTGCATCAAGTTGTACACCTTCAGGGATATTTTTTACTTGATTATCTCTTAACGGTACAAATTCATATCCTACCCGAGCAGCGTTTTTTAAAACCTCCTTTGAAACTGCGGTTTCTGGAAGCCAAAGACCTTTTGGGGTAAAACCAAAATCATTTTGGAAAGCAATGAGTCCCGCCTCAAGAAGCATAATCTGATCATCCGAAGGAAGAAGAGGAAGAATGTTATGAACCAGTGGATCTCCCAAAATGCAATATTCCTTATCTGGGGTATGGGCCACTGCTTCCTGAATTTTTGCAAAGAGAGATGGATTTGTGCGCTTAATATCTGAACGAAGAGGAGCATAAATTGAAGTAACAAGTCCAGATGGAATCGCTTCAACTTCAGCTAGAATTGGGCGGTATACTTGTTCAGTTATTTGCACATTTATTTCTGGAACCACAGAATATGAAGCGTTATAGGAACCATGTGCCGTCGTTACGTCAACATTAAATCTTCTCGGTGGTTGGTATCCGTGTGCTAATACGCCAAAACGTTGCTTTCCGCCTTGTTCAACAGTCATATCCTCCCCAATAGTAGAAGCAATAAAAATATTTGTCAAGCAACGATTTAAAGAAGATTATTGCTTCACTTTATATCTAAAGCATGTTACTTCATGATCATTTACCATTCCCACTGCCTGCATGTGTGCATAGATGATAGTGGGACCTACAAATTTAAAGCCTCGTTTTTTTAAGTCATTACTTAATGCTTCTGATTCTTTTGAAATAGCAGGAATCTCTGATATATTTTTTCTCTT
>JAPLYQ010000072.1 GCA_026395475.1 Candidatus Roizmanbacteria bacterium
TGACATGAAGTCAAAATTATTAAAACTTGAAACGCTCCTTCAGGAACATGTTGTCTTCCAAACTAAAGCTATTTCAGCACTTTCAAGCGCACTTCGAAGATCGTTCATTCTACTTGGAAAACGAAAAAAACCACTTGCAACTTTTCTTTTCCTAGGACCAACGGGTGTGGGAAAAACGGAAACAGCAAAGGCATTAGCAACATTATTCTTTGGAAATGAAACATATTTAACTCGATTTGATATGTCACTCTTCCAATCAAAAGATGATATTAGAGCACTCATCGGATCTCTTGAGCAAGGACTTCCAGGTCTTTTATCACAAGCAATACGAGAAAAACCATATGCTGTTCTTCTCCTTGATGAGTTAGAAAAAGCACATCCTGATCTTATTAATATATTCCTTACTGTTATCGATGAAGGATATTTTACAGATGGATTTGGAAAGCGCGTTGACTGTAAAAATCTTATTATTATTGGAACATCTAACGCAGGTGCTGACTTTATTTATAAACAACAAGCGGTTATGAATAAATTGTCTTCTGCTATCTCCACAGAACAAACTGCTCCAGTGCAAGATAACACGGTTAGTTTAATTGATTATCTTGTAGAAAGAAAAATATATTCACCTGAATTTTTAAATAGATTTGATGGCGTAGTTATATATGACCCTATCTCTGATAATGCCCTCCTTCTTTTAGCAAAAAAAATGTCGACTGTTGTGCAGGATACAATCTATTCTTTATATAAAATTCGTATTCTCATTAAGGATGAAACATTAATGGAAACAATAAAAAAACATTACAATCCAGCATTTGGAGCGCGCAATCTTGAACATGTAGTTACACAAGAAATTGAAGATAAAATATCAATCCTCCTTCTTGAAAATAAAATTGCCGAAGGGTCTGTAATAACTCTCTAGATTATCGTATAATGCATACATGAAAATATATTTCACTGCATCCACTTCAGGTAATGGAGATCTCGTTCCACTTTATACACATATTATCCACCTCATAGAAGAACATTCAGTTACGCTCACTTCAGGCCCACAAATTATATCTGAAAAAATGTTAAGTGAAGATAAAAAACTAACGTCACAACAGATATATGAACGTCAACAAAAACGTATTGAAGAGTCTGATTTGGTAATCGCGGAAACATCCAAACCATCTCATGGTGTGGGTGGAGAAATCGTCTATGCACTGTCCCTTGGGAAACCAGTACTCGCTCTTGTTCACACTAAATTTGAAGACCATATCTCCCCTATGTTGGCAGGCAATCCATCAGAAAATTTATTTATTGAATTTTATGAAGAAGATTCAGTCAAAAATAAATTAAGCGATTTTATTAAACATATTGAAAAAGTAAAAAAAAGAAAGGGAAAACTTATTGTTATCGACGGTGGAGATGGATCTGGGAAAACAACTCAAGCACAACTTTTGGTAGACTATCTCAAAACTCAAAAAATCCCTGTGAAATATGTCGATTTTCCTCAGTACTATAAATCGTTCCATGGAAAAACAGTTGGGAAATTTTTAAAGGGAGAGTTTGGAAAAATTGATGAAGTTTCCCCTTACTTGGCGTCGCTTGCCTATGCACTTGATCGTGCATCAATTAAACGTGAAATGGACGAATTTTTAGCCCAAGGCGGATACATTGTGGCAAATCGCTATGCCACCTCTAGTATGGCTCACCAAGCAGCCAAATGTAAGACAGAAAAAGAACGAACTGATTTTTTGAAATGGATTTATGAACTTGAATATAAGGTACATAAAATTCCAAAAGAAAATCTTGTGATATATCTTCATGTCCCCTATCAATATGCAGCTGAACTCTCCAAAAAACGGGCAATACAAAAAGGAATAGAACTAGATATTGCAGAAAAAAGTTCTGAACATCAAAAAAAGTCAGAGGAAATGTATCTTATGCTTTCAAAAAAGCATAGACACTGGAAAATCATTGAATGTGTGAATAATGAGAAAATGCTCTCAATCCAAGAGATTCATGAACAAGTTCTCAAAATACTTAACTCACGTATTTGACACAGCTTGCTTCAGTAAATCCTGCTCCATATCCAAGTTTCCCATATTCACCATCTGTCACATTTAAACGACTCAAACGGGTGATAATTACATTGGCTTTTTCCGCAACTGGAGATTGTTTACTTAAAATAGTCATTAAATCGAACATATATGGTAGAAATCCTCCTCTAGCAAAATAGACATGGTCGGTAACACCTTCTCCAGATTTTGTTTGAATACTGATTCCTTTTTTTGAAAGTTTATGTCCTCCATGATCATCAGTTCGTTCATCATTCCACTTGCAATAATTTTCGTCCCCCACCCATTGTCGAATTGCCTGCATTGTTGCATTATCAATACCCCTCTCTGCTTCTCCCATATCTCCTGCTACTGCGCCAGCGTCGCCAAATCCTTCTATCTGATGTCTTTCTATTTTTCCCAATTTTTTGTAAAACTCTTTATCACTTTGCGGAGGATAAGTGATATAGTTTGCGTGTCTAAGAGGAGCTTCAGGATTTTCTCTTACTCCTGCGGTAAGCCCAAATGCCATATGTCCTGCTGTAAGTTCGAGAGGAATATGAAATGAATTTGCAAACATTTGTAAATAAAGAATTCCTTGTGCAGTTGCAGCTCCATCGATAACGATGTTGACGCCGTTTTTCTGCAATTTATCTAGCTCCCCTGCATCTTGGACACGATCATACAAATAGCTGATTATAGAATCTCCTGATGCAAGACAATCATCATGGATGCGAACCGCCGGCATTTTTTTTGGAATTCTCATTAATTCTTGTGAGATGTTCTGTGCCATAGCATTTTGATATTCTGCACGAATCCCGGATGCATTGTCACTTGCAAATCCATCAGTATACTTTTTGTCTGAAACTTATTGGGCAAGTCGTGACATGGAGAGAGCATGTTTATTGGCCATTCCATTCATTATTCGTAAACCAAAATTACCCTGATCAAATGTAAATATAGGTTCTTCAGCGGTTCCCATTTCGGTACTAATCATCTTCTTTATATTGTCATTGCTTCCTTCTGTTTTTCCTAAGGTTTCAAGGAAAAGACTTGGATTCACATAGCTTCCTGGAATGAGGCCATTAAGTTCTGAAGGAAATTGAACAAATTTATTCCAATTTTTTGTATCTCCATATTCGTCTTTAAGAGCTATTGGGGGAGACCCTGGTTGAGGATATATATTTAGCAGAGGAAATGATTTTTTTGAAAGTGCAGAGAAAGTTTCGCATAATATCTTTCCTTTTTCTTGTGGAGTTGCTATTTTTTCAGGTGGCATATGATGTTACCAATATTGGTTAAATTTTTGTAATAATACCTTAAATATCCCGCTCTGTCAATATAATCTACCTATATTTATTTATCTCATCTTTCAGCTTTTCTACCTCCTTTCTTGCTTTTAGTGCAAAGTCCTCTTTGTTTGAGGCAAAAATGACATTTCGACCTGAGTTAATTATTATTCCTTTGCCATTTCTATCTCGTCCATATGTGACCGCTTTTTCTATATCTCCCCCTTGCGCCCCAATACCTGGTACTAAGAAAGGCGTATCTCCAACCAAAGATCTTATTTTTTTCATCTCCTCTGGATATGTTGCCCCTACCACAAGTAAACAGTTATTATTTCGATTCCAATCCTTCTTTACGTGTCCAGCAACTTTCAAATATAATGGTTCCCCGTCAATAATAAGATCTTGAAATTCTCCTGCCCCAGGATTTGAGGTACGACAAAGAATAATAGATCCTTTATTTTTCCTCGCTAAAAAAGGTTTCAATGCTTCTTTTCCAAGGTATGGATGAAGTGTCACACAATCAGCACCAAGGTAGTCAAAAATATATTTTGCATATCCTTCATTCGTACTGCCAATATCTGCACGTTTTGCATCAAGAATTGTTAAGACGTTTGGATATTTATTATGAATATAGTCAAAGGTCATTTTAAGCTCTTTCATGCCCGCTTCGCCCCGTGCCTCATAGAAAGCACTATTTGGCTTATATGCACACACAAGGTCTGCTGTGGCGTCAATAAGAGCTTTATTAAAGGCATACTGTGGGTATCTCTCTTTTTGCAAATGGGTAGGTATCTTTTCCATTGCACTATCTAGCCCCACGCAAACCATTGAATTGTTTTTATCTATGATTGAGTTCAACTTTGAGTATATATTCATGATTGTTTTTTTAATTCTTCAATGTATTTTTTTCCATGACCAATATGTGGGTTAACAGGAATATGTTTTTTACAAAGCGGACATTCTTTTGCTTCGTATGATTCAATATTAAATTCTGAAAGTGCAAGAAACGGAGCGCCAATCGTTGCGGTGTTGACTAATACTGGATCTCGATTCACAAGAACACCAACTGCTTTAATAATCCCCCCAACGTTCTCAACTGCCTTTATGACCTTTTTAACTGAAGAACCTGTTGCGGTAATATCTTCAACAACTAAGATATTTTTCCCAATCACAAGTTTGTCAAATCCTCGTTCAAAAATTTGATGTCTTTCTGGAGTTTTCTCGGTAAATATTCCAATTATTTCCTTTTTCTTTAATTTTGAAAGATGATACGCAACCCATTGTGAAAAAATAATTCCTCCATATGCGGGACCAATAACAACATCTATGTCGATGTCTTTAAACTTTCGTGCAAATAATTCCCCAAGTTGTGAATTGATCTCTGTGTGTGGAAGAATTTTATCAGGATTAATATAGGAAGCGCTATGCCTTCCAGATACAAGTACTAGATGATCATCAGTGATGATTGCTTCTACTTTTTTTAAAATCTGAATTATGGTATTACTCATAAATATTCATTCCAACTTTTAATTTGTAAATCTTCCAATTCGTATTTATCGATGGCTTTAACAAATAAACGGGCAGCATTCAAATCAGTAATTAAGGGAATGTTATTGTCAATCGTTGCTCTCCGAATAAGATATCCATCTGTCCCCTCTTTTTTATAGAGAGACCCGTTTTGATAATCCTCACTCAAATTAATGACAAGTGAAACTTTGTGTGACTTAATGAGATCTACCACATTAGGATTCTTTTTCTCATACACTTTAGCAACACGTGTTGTTTTCACTCCTTTTGATTTAAGAAATAAGTGGGTATTCTGAGTTGCAAATAATTTGAATCCTAGATTTTTTAGGCGCCAGACACTTTCAGCAAATCGTAACTTATTTTCCTCTCCTCCTACAGTAATAAGTGCTGTTTTTTCTCTCAGAGAAAACCCTGTAGAAATGATTGACTTTAAATATGCCTCTTCTGCCGTATCGCCAAAACAGGCAACCTCCCCAGTTGATGACATTTCTACTCTAAGAACAGGATCTGCACTTTCCATTCTTGAGAATGAAAATTGTGGAGCTTTTACTGCAACAAATTTTGGATATGGAATAGTATATGTTTTTGCTTTTCCAAAAAAGCTATCTACAAGTACTTCAGCAAAATTAACTCCAGTTACTTTTGAAACAAATGGAAATGTACGGGAAGATCGTAAATTCATCTCAATGACATATACGATATTGTCTTTCACCATAAACTGGATATTAAAAGGACCAGTAATATGGAGTGCTTTTGCCAGTTGAGAGGCTATTTCTATCATGCGTGCCCCACTGTGGTAGCGTACCCGTTCTGCTGGATATACGATTGTTGCGTCGCCCGAATGTACTCCTGCGTGTTCTATATGATTGGCGATTACATGTACTTTTACTTCTCCTTTTTGTGCAATGCCATCAAACTCTACCTCACGTGCATTTGAAATAAATTTGGAAATCATGACTGGGTGCTTCTTATTTATGTCGGTTGCTTTTTGGATGAAATGCTTTAAATCTTGTTCGTTATAACATAAGTTCATTGCGGCACCAGACAAAACATAAGATGGGCGAATTAGTACTGGATACCCCACAGTTTGTGCAAATGAAAGTGCACTTTTCATATCCTCGAAACTATTCCATTGAGGTTGTTTTATATCTAAGCTATCAAGAAGTTGAGAGAATTTATTTCTATCTTCTGCCCGATCAATATCTTCAGCGGATGTTCCCAGAATTGGAATATTATATGCATGAACTTTTTGTGCAATGTTATTTGGCGTTTGACCACCAACTGAGAGGATGACGGATTCTGATCCTTCAAATTCATAAATATCAGCGACTCGTTCAAAAGAAAGCTCCTCAAAATAAAGACGATCTGACATGTCGTAATCCGTAGAAACAGTTTCAGGATTGCAGTTTACAATAATTGATTGTTTGTTATATTTTTTGAGTGCTAGAGAACTATTGACACATGTCCAATCAAACTCCACTGAAGAGCCAATTCTGTATGGCCCTGACCCAAGAACCAATATACCCTTCTTCCCAAGTGGGACCACATCGTTGTGAGAACCACCATAGGTCATGTATAAATAATTTGTCTTTGCAGGAACCTCTCCAGCCAATGTGTCTATTTGGAATATTGAAGGAATCACTCCAAATGATTTTCTTAGAACTCGTATTTCAAGTTCGCTTTTCCCCACGATTTCTCCAATTCTTTTATCAGAAAATCCAATTTTTTTCAATGAACCGATGCTTTGTTTATCTAAAGTTTTATTCTTAATCAACATATTTTCTTCATCAACAAGAACTTTGAGTCTATCTAAAAACCATGGATCAATACCACATAATTTATATAGACTGTGAACTGAAACTCCTTGTTGTAATGCCTTAATGAGGAAAAATATTCGTTTAGAATTTGCTTGTTTTATATGTGTTTTAATATTCAGTTCTGCTGGTGTTTTGGAGGTATCGGTAACACCACTTACCCCAATATCAAGCATACGAATTCCCTTTTGAATTGCTTCTTCAAAATTTCGACCAATCGCCATGACTTCGCCAACAGATTTCATTGCGCTTCCAATTTTTTCTGTTGTCCCTTTAAACTTGTCCATATCCCAGCGAGGAATTTTTACGACGATGTAGTCAAGTGCTGGTTCAAAATAGGACTGTGTTGTTTTGGTTACTTGATTTTGTATTTCATTTAACGCATATCCGAGAATGAGTTTTGCTCCCACGTATGCAAGAGGATATCCAGTCGCTTTTGATGCAAGTGCTGAAGAACGGGAAAGACGCGCATTTACTTCAATGACATAGTATTCAAATGAATTCTTTTTTGGGTGTGGATTGAGTGCAAATTGAACATTACACTCTCCAACAATCCCTAAGCTGCGAACAATTTGTATCGATAATCTTCTTAATTCGTGATATTCATAATTGGTTAACGTTTGACTTGGAGCAACAACAATCGACTCTCCTGTATGAATTCCAAGTGGATCCATATTTTCCATATTACAGACAGTGACACAATTGTCATATTGATCGCGAACTACTTCATATTCAATTTCCTTGAAATGATGAAGATATTTTTCAACAAGAATTTGAGGCGAAAAAGCCAGAGCATCCGAAGCTATTTCTTTGTATTCTTTTTCAGTAAATGCAACGCCTGATTTTTGACCTCCAAGAGAAAATCCTGCACGAATCATCACAGGGTACCCAATTTCTTGCGCCCTTTTCTGTCCTTCCTCAACGGTCCTCACTGCAAAACTTGCGGGAGTAGAAACGTGTATTGATTGTAAATGGTGGGCAAATTTTTTCCTATCTTCTGTAAGAATAATTGCTGAAACAGGAGTACCAAGAACCTCCACATTATATTCCTGCAATATTTTTTTCTTAAAAAGTTCCATCCCACAATTCAGAGCTGTTTGACCTCCAAATGAGAGAACGAGTCCGTCTGGTCTTTCTTTTTTTATTACCTGTGTTACAAATTCTAAAGTGACTGGAAGAAAATATACTGTGTCTGCCAATTCCTTAGATGTTTGAATTGTCGCAATATTTGGATTAATGAGTACCGTCTTTATTCCCTCTTCCTTAAACACTTTAATAGCCTGACTTCCAGAGTAATCAAACTCCCCCGCCTGTCCAATTTTTAACGCACCAGAACCGAGTATAAGTATTTTTTTAAATTTAGTTTTCATAGCATTGAAATAAATTGATCAAATAACCAAGAAGTATCAACTGGCCCTGGAGCCGCTTCTGGATGAAACTGAACCGACATGAATGGAAGTGTCTTATGTATTATTCCTTCATTTGTTCCATCATTACAATTAATAAACCAAGGTTTAAATCCTGGAGGAATTTTCCCAATAGCAAAGCCATGGTTTTGAGTGGTGATGTAGCATGTCTTGCTTCCAACTAGCGAACAGGGTTGATTTTGTCCCCGATGCCCAAATGCAAGCTTATACGTATCTCCCCCACTGGCAAGTGCCAATATTTGATTTCCTAAGCAAATTCCAAAGAGAGGAATTTTCAGTGCCAATATTTTTTTTACTATCTCAATTGTTTTATCTGCCATCTTGGGATCCCCAGGTCCATTTGAGACAAGAACTCCATCGCACTGTATACCTTCTTCTATGAAGTCACAGTCCCAAGGGACGCGTATTATTGTGACATTTCGTTTTACTAACTCTCGAACAATATTGTCTTTCACTCCACAATCAATTAAAACAACTTTCTTTTTTCCTTTTCCAATTGTTTCTATTTTTTGAGTTGAAACTTGTGCTACTAAATTTTCTTTGTTTGGATCAATGAAATCAATTTTTTCTCCAAACTCAATTTTGACAAGTGTGGCTCCCTCATCTCGAATTTTTTTTACAATAAAGCGAGTGTCTGATATTTCAAGAGCTGGAATATGCTCACTTTTAAGCCATTGCGAAAGTGACATTGAACTTTGAAAATGGGACGGCGTGTCTATATATTGAGAGACAATCAATCCACTTACCTGTATTTTCCCAGACTCCCATGTTTCTCTTTTGGGAACTCCATAACTTCCAACAATTGGATATGAAAGTGTCAAAATTTGTCCCTTATAAGATGGATCTGTCAAACTCTCTGGATACCCCATCATACTTGTTGAAAAAGCAATTTCTCCTGCAATTGAAGTTTCAGCTCCAAAACTTGCGCCCTCAATTATTGTTCCGTCACTAAAAATTAAATGTCCCTTCATACTATTTATCCGAGAATTAAACTTAATAATGCCATTCGTACATGGAGTCCATTTTTTACTTGTTTTGAAAGATATACAGCCCGTGGATCTGCGTCTACTCTTACATCAATGTCTCCAACTCTGGGAAGAGGATGCATGAGAATCATCTTTTTGTTTCCTTTCTCTGCCATCAGGTCAGGAGTAACAACAAATCTATTTTTAAGAAGTTCATATTCTTTTTTATTGGTAAATCGCTCCTTTTGAACGCGCGTCCAGTACCAAAAATTACAAGTGGTTGGTATCTCTTCTTGCTTTGTAATCTCAATGAGGGTTACTCCTCTGCTTCGAATATACTCAATAAATGATTTTTCCAGTTTGAGCTGTTTTGGAGATAATAAATAAATAGTGTTATCTTTATAGAGAGATAATAATTTCAAAAGTGAATGCACAGTCCTCCCATTGAGCAAATCTCCAACCATTAAACCCGTGAGCCCTGACAATGATTTTGTAGTTTGAAAAATGGTGTAAGCGTCAAGTAGTGCTTGAGTTGGATGTTCTCCTATTCCATCGCCCGCATTGATGACTGGAATCTTGACTGCATCAGCTGCTCTTTTCAAGGTTCCTTTCTCAAAATGTCGCATAACAACCGCGTCTGAATAGTTTTCAAAAACCTTCATAGTATCTTCGAGTGTTTCGCCTTTTATGGAAGAAGATGTTTGTAAAGGATTTTGATACTCAATCGTCGTTCCACCTAATTTTTTTACTGCTGCAGAAAATGAACTAAATGTTCGAGAAGAAGGTTCAAAAAAAAGGAGTGTGACTAGTTTTCCCTTCAAAATTTTACTTGTTTGAACAAATGACATTTTGCTCATTTTATGAGTAAGAATAAATATTTCTTGGATAATTTTTACCGATAATGCATCGATAGAAATATATGATTTGTTTGAAAGAGCCGACCGGGAATTAGTATGCATAGGCGAAAAAAAACCGCCCCTTCTGGGCGGTGGAATTCCTTTAGAAATTTTTAATGAATCGCTTGTGTCTCATTAAAAGGATATTAAACCAGATAATACTTGTGTTGTCAAAACTATTTTTTTAGAGATTGTCGTATTGCGCTAATTACAAGTTCGATTCCGAGAATATTTTCACCTCCATGAGGAAGAATAATATCAGCATATTTTTTTGTTGGCTCAACAAATGCCAGGTGCATGGGACGAGACATAGTGAGATATTGGTTCAAAGAAAAGTCCAGAGTCCTCCCTCTTTCAAGCATATCTCGTGTGATTCTTCTACCTAGGCGAATGTCTGCATCCGATCAATAAATAATTTTATATCCATTAAATTTCTTAATATTTCATTCTCAAAAAGAAGTATGCCATCAACGATAATGATTTTTTTCGGTTGAATGATGACAACTTCCTTTGATCGATTGTGTTGTGAAAAATCATATGTGGGAATCTTTACTTTTTTTCCTTTTTTAAGTTCTTTTAAATGGCAGATGAGGAGTGATATCTCTAAAGAATCTGGATGATCATAATTGATTTCTTTTCGTTTGTTAAAAGTCAAATCCGATCGATCACGATAATAACTGTCATGCGCAATGATTTCGCAGGAATCTTTAAAAAATGAGGAGATTTTACAAGAAACAGTTGTTTTTCCCGAGCCTGTGCCGCCAGCTATACCGACAAATAAAGGAGTTTGTTTCATAGCTTCCATATTATATAATCAATTCTGTTTATTCAATTGCCGGGGTGCTGAAATGCTCAACTCGCAGTTTGCGAGTTAAAAGCACACCCGAGCAATTACTGCGAGTTAGTCCCCCAAGGGGGAGCAGACACACAGTTCGTGAGTAAACAAATGTTTAAAATCGCCGGGGTGCTGAAATGGCAGACAGGCTAGTCTCAAAAACTAGTGAGGGCAACCTCGTAAGGGTCCGACTCCCTTTCCCGGCACATTTTGCTTACCAACTTCCGACACTTCCTCCCCCACCACCCCCTCCTGAAAATCCACCTCCACTACTAAATCCTGATGAAAAACCAGAACTTGAACGCGTTGGAGTAGCACTATAACTAAATGTCGATACAGAAGAATGGAGAGAATTGGAAAAATACACTGCATTAAATGCCGCATTATTCTGTCCGGTATACCAAGAGGGTTGAGTAAGGTTAATATCTTTAAAACGATCAGCCCATATCTTCTCAACTCCAAAGACAACTGCATAGGGAAGCAATTTTTCAAACATCATTTGGTTCTTTGCCTGAAATTCCAACTGTCTTTCTTGAGAGGTTAGAAATGTCTTGAGAGAATTCCCAATCCCCGCTTGTTGTGCACCTTCTGTGGTTTTTGCCGGCATGAATTTTGCAAAGACAAATGCTACAAATGCAAGACACATATTTCCAGTAAATAATGCTACTCCGGCGAGTGCAAAATATTTTGTACGGGTTGATTGAGGATTTGTTTTAAAAAATCCGTCGGATACAATCTGGTCATACAGACTATCAGTAACTTTTTGCATCGCAGTACTCAGATCTCTTCCTTTTAGTTTGCATTCATCTTTTCCATTAAATAGTCCATTTAATAATTCCTTTTCAAAAATCATTAATTTTTTATCTCCACTCCAATCATTTTTTTTCACAAATTTAAAATCACCTTTTTTTTCTTCAACAATTTGGAAGTATCCTTTTTGAGCAAGTTGAATGAGAGAGCCAAAAATATCCTTCATATCAACTGTTTCGTCAGCTAATGATCCAGTCTCAGCGGGAGTAAGAGGTCTTCCATTAGCTTGAGGAGGATCGTACCAAACCCGTACTGCTTGAGATCGTGGATCACGACCACTCCAATACCATTTAAAGGGAATATAGATGGGCAATCCAATGTACCAAATAAATGCAAGTATTCCAAGAATAGTAAAAATAATTCCAAAAATAATTTTTCCATACCAAGTATTTTCGAATGCAGTATAGGGCTTTGGCTCAAGTATCTCTACTGAACCTTTTGGAAAACTCACGATAATGGTAAGCCCACTTCCATTTTCCAGGCGTGGGGCAGAAACCGAAGTACTATTCTGTTCTGTCTGAACAGTGCAGTCTTTTGCAGTACTGCCTGCAACACCGGTATAACAAAGGGTTTTCACCCCTTCTGTCTGTACACCTTCAGGAAAATGAACGGTGCTATTTGCATTTTCAATTGAAAATTTTTCGGCATATCCGGTACTGTTCCAGTACAGTTCGTCGTGATCTGAATAATATGTTAAAGCTCCACTCACAAGATAGTTGATGATGTATGTATGAAGCCCAGTAATAGTTCTATGAGCGTCTCCAATTGTTAAATGAAGATCATTATCTACTCGCGAACTTGAATAGTTATATGTAATTCCCTTCTCGTCTTTGACACTCTCAACTTGTACGGTAAGTTCATATAGCTTTCCATCACTATTCTTTTTTATAACAGGAATATCTCGAGTTATACCGTGTCCATAAACATCTTCAAAATCGTAGTCTATCTTCTCTTTTACTTGTATTCTTCCATCCTTTTGAATAGTAATCTGTGAGTCATAACCCCGGATAATCTCAGCATGAATTGATGAATTGAGAAACAAAAATAGCGTTAAAGCTATGAGAGATGTAATTGTCCTTTTCATATAGTTTAGTATATAACGGAATTATTCAAGCTCACAACTGAAAGTGATTGTACCTATAATATTGATTATTTAAGCTTTTTAAGGTATAATTACACTTTGATTTGTTAACTTATAGTTAATATGACAGAATTACGAACAAAACCTTATACTATTGATCAGCAAAGAGGAGTAGTTCTCAATGCGGACTCACCTCTAGGCAATAAAGGCGAAATATTTACCGCTGGGCAGTTTTTGACTGGATTTAGAGCTCTTGCCCCACAAAGTCCAGAAAGAGCAGAAGTTGCTTCCCAATTTTTAGGAACATGTATTGAGAATCCCAATCAATTAGTATACTTTGGCCAATTAGTATCAACCTCCCCTCAACTAAATGAGAAAACTATCGGAGCAGCAATAGAATCTTTTACTAAAGAATCAACCAGTGTTGCCAGAAAATTACCTCCTGAAGTAACCAAAGAGCTTACTCAAAACCCAGAACAAATTGGGCAGTTCCTTGATATCCATTACTTTGATCCAAAAAATCAACCACCTGAATTAAACGCAACCCAAAAAATATTGAATAGTCTTGATGGAAAAGTATTATCGATGGTAAAAAAAGTGGCGCGAGAAACAATAGAAAGAACGTTTAAAAACTGCGAATCACAAACAGATATTGTTAATGTTATGTATAACTCTGCAATACACCTTCTAAAAAATGAAAATCCTCAAAATTGGGAACATCTACTTGAAATTCTCATATTTAAATCTCCCTTTTTAAGACCAAATGATGTGAGGACGGGGAGATATATAGCTGCTCAATTGAGTTCTGATGAGGACTTATTCATAAAATATTATTGTCTTAATTCAACCTCAGGGACATTGATGATGCTTATACGAAATGATCAATATAGGAAACATTTTGATGAAATAGGAGTGAATATAGTAAACTCAAATCCTGGATTTGATGAAATTTTCAAGAACCCATCTTTGATAATAAGCCGCGAAAAACAACTGTTATATGTAAAAGATGAAGAAGAAAGACAGAATACTGACTGGAATAAAAAACTATTAGAACAGGACATGGATGATTTTTCAGATTTGCTTGTCCCACCTACTTTCCCAAGTATCATAACTACTCGCCCCAATCCTTTGATGAACTTAACAAAACGTCTTATTGCCCTACAATATTGCAATGAAGTTGAAGATTTTACTTCCGTTGTACTTCCCACTTCCAACACTGCATACAATGTCTTTGTAAAAAAAGGCGATGTGCATGGGGTACTAGAAAAACCAAAGGCAGCAATGCATTTTGTATATCAAAATGGACCTGGAGGACGTATCGAAAATCCATATGCTATTCGTGACGCATTACGTTGGTTTCGACCAGAATTACTCGGTACAACATTTATAAAGTTGGAAAAAATAACAATACCAAAAATAAAAAAAAGATTAAGTCATCCTAAAAGATCTCTTCCTGCTGGTGGAGTGCATATGACTTTTAATAAAGAAGCTCATCCCTTTATTGAAGCGGATTCCATGGATATTGATAAAACCGGAAAACATATTATTTTCACCTTTGGAAACTATACAATCCCACTTAGCATAAATACTGATAGTCATCTTGTAGCTCAAGATGGAACAAGATTAGACTTAGAAGAAAACTCTAGAAGCTGGTGGGAAGCAACAATTTTATCCTTAATAGCTGATGTTACTGCTCCTATCGAAGGTGATGAGGTGATATTGTCAGATGCAGCAGAAATGCCCAGAGATGATGCTATTGAACGAACAGATCGTGCATTTGTACTAAGAGGTCCGCATATGAGAAAACTCCATCCTGGGCAAGGGTTTGATGAAGACAGAGCTGCAAAATTGCTGGCTGAAGATTATCCATTTCCACATATACAACAACCAATTGATTTGTGGGCATATAACGGAATACCTCATGATGGTATGTTAAATGACCAAGTCCAACGCGTCGAACGCGAAGAAGGTCAATGGACGTACGTTCATGCAGCACAGCCAAAAGACAATACAGAACGTGAAGATGTGAAAAAAAAGAAAAGCATTAGTCTTAATGTGACAGCTTCTTCACTTCCCGAAATAAAGGGAGTAATCGAAACTCAATATTCGACATAATCCTGATAAAATAGTGTATGTTAATTTGGTTTGCGATTATCTTAACAGTTTTAATCATTATTATTATCTTTTCCTTCCCCCAATTTTCCCCCATCCCCTACTTCCCTTCAAATAGCAAAGATATAAAACTTATTCTCAAAGCGTTGGCAATTCGCAACGACCAGACAATTGTCGATCTTGGGGCAGGAGATGGAATTGTAATATTCAAAGCAGCAGAAGAAGCTTCTCATAACAGTCTAAATACTAAATTTATTGCAGTAGAAATTAATCCCATACTACTTCTTATCCTTCATCTCCGCAGACTTTTTCATCCCAATCGAAAAAATATACGAATTGTAAATAGAGATATGTTCTACATGGATTATTCGAAACTGATTTCAACTGATCTCAGCAGATTTCAACCCGTTTTAACTTTCTATATCTACATCTCTCCTTGGTTTATCAAAAAAACCGTATCAAATATTGTGAAGCAAATAAAAGTATTTGACCTTATTTCCTATTTTTATCAAGTGAAGTGTCTTCCAAAACATAAAGAAAAAATTGTAGAAGGAGTACATAAGATATTTACCTATCGCTAAGTTATATACCTAGGAGTCTCTGAATATTCCCACCCAAGAGAGCGCAACGAATATGTTCGTCCATTCCTTCTGTTGCAAGTAGTACTTTTGCAAGTGGCAAGATTGATGGATAATAGGGCCAATCAGAGCCAAAAAATAGTTTTTCATGTCCATTCATTTTAATCATTTCTTTGATGATTTGAGGAGGCTGCCCGCTTAATTCAAGATAAACATTTTTGTATTTTTTAGATAGCATGATTGCCTCTTTATAATCTAATACACCTGAATGTCCAAAAATAAATAGATTGTCAGGAAAGTCTGCGCACATTTTTTTGAAGTGAGAAAATTCAACAAATCTCCGTTGCCATTCTGGAGAAATAGGACTTAAACCGGTATGAAAGAGAATGGGAACATTGTGTGCTTTTGCTAATTCATAAATTTCATATGCTCCCTTGTGGGTTGGCTTGAACAGTTGTATTTGAGGATGAAGCTTAATCCCCTTTGCGCCATGTGCGAGAAACTGTTTTAATTTCTTTTCCTTATTCCTTTCCATTGGGTGAAGTGAAATAAACGGAATAAGACGCTTTTTTCCTTCCTCATGCGACGCGATGGAAGTTAATATATGTTCACTATTTTTGGACACCAGTGGAAAATCAATTGCAAGGACAATTGACTTATGAATTCCCATTCTATTCATCTCATTTAAGAAGTTTGGGATCGTATGTGTCTTACTATATCCATGTCTATTAAATGCTCCACGGACCGTCTCAAACCGAGCTTTTTTTGCATTTTTAGATTCAAAATCTACTGCAGTATAGT
>JAPLYQ010000078.1 GCA_026395475.1 Candidatus Roizmanbacteria bacterium
TTTGGTCATACTCGTGATAATCCCAGTCCAGTAGGAATGGTTCTGTAAATAGGTTAAGACAGGTATTGTATCTGTAAATGGACTTTTGGGAAATTGATTGTCAAGCGAATGATAATTATTTTTCATATTCTCAATCGAGTCTTTTTTATCGTAAAAAAGCTCAATCATCGGCTCAAACGGCATACCCCAATAGGTACGAATAACTTCCTCGGTAAGCTCATGGTTATAAAACTGCTTTGCCGTCATCTGATGTTGCTTCCATTTCACGTTCATTGCCTCAACCAATGTCTCATCGAAATCGAACAAAATAGCCTTAAAAGGGGAGATAAGCATGTCTTATTTTACCTTATTTGGGGTGGTTATGACAAGCTAAAAATGGTATAATAGAGGCTGTTTTCCAGGGGATGATAGGAATCGATGGGGAATTCGCACATTTACAAATGGTGAGGGCGTAGTTATGCGCTGGGGGAGAGCAATCTCTTTCAGGAAATAGCAAAAAAACAATAAATGCTAACTCTTTACAGAGCAACATTTCTGATCTTCGAGACTTTGCGAAAGCAGAGCTTGCAAAAACATTTGGCGCAAGCCAATTTGTTCCAGCAATGAGACTTGCTTAATTGCATTTCTTATCGAGGAATCAGCTCATTTCTTTGATCCTTCCGACTTGCAAAGAAAACGAGATTAACCAGCCGGAATATGTGAACTACCAATTCCCAATTGGGTAGGGATCAGACAACCCATAATTGGCTGTATGAAGAGGTTTGTTTATTTCCCGACTTCATACATGCGTAAAAAATATTCTATCCCTCACTAAACCTTTGTAGAAGTGTTTCCTCAGATCCGGGTTCAATTCCCGGCATCTCCACACAGTTATTTTCTTTTTTCCTCAACCCTTACATTTAGGTTGGGGAGGGCCAATGCAAGAAGAATACAAATACCTCCAATTATGACATTTAACGTTGGAACTTCATGATAAAAAACAAATCCGGTTATCACAACAAAAATCAATTCTGCTAACATAACCAAACTTCCTTTCTGTGCTTCAACTTTGCTGAATCCATATAAGGTAAGGTAGAATGCAACAACACCTACAGCTGCAAAACACAACAACATTAACCATGTATTGAATGGGAGAAGTAAAGTAAAGACTTCTTTCGTAGTAAATAAAAGACATACCCCGATGATGGCTGCTGTCAGGTATGCAACCAAGTTTACCTGGATCACAGAATACTCATCCGTTAATTTTTTGCTCGTCGCTGTAGTTAATCCAAAACAAGTTCCGGAAATCAGTGCGAATATGCTTGGCATTAGTTTAACATTGTGAAAACCACCTACATAAATGGAAATAAGCCCGACAAAAGCCAGAATAAGACTAATAATTTTTGTTGCATTAATTTTTTCGTGAAGGAAGTAAGTGCCGTACATAAAATTGATGGCAACCGAAGCCGCATAAAAAAGAAATAATGTTAACCCTAGTGGTAGATTGTTGACTGCAACAAAAAAACTTGAGAAATCAAAAATAATTAAAAAACCTCGAAGAATAAACAAAGGGAAATCTTCCCCTCTGATTTTTTTTAAGGAGTGTGAAAAATATCCGATAACAAGAAATATTATACTCATTACGATTACTCTGGCAGAGAGCTGATAAAAAACACCCATCTGATCAGATATCGCTCGTGTGAATACTCCAAAGAGTGAAAAAAGAAAAGTGGCAATAAGTAAAGTAAGCACTTCTTTATTTGTGGATGTCGTTTTTTTATTAAGCATATTGTTATTTTAATATAATCTCTTGATTGGATACCACTTTCAAATATACCCTTGAACCTGATTTAGACTTTCTCCCACATGTTTGAGCTTATATAAAGTATGTTCTATACTTTACATTATGGCTCAGGAAAAATATGTAGATATTGGTGGCCTCGGGTATGGACTCCATAAACCCGTCGTTCAAGATCTTGCTCTCATTCATTCTGACAGGTCTTACCTTATTGTTGATCCAGAAGTTGTGGAAGGTAATATATATTTTGGAGGGGCAAAAAATCTTACCTATATTCGTCCAACTACAGAAAATTGGGATGAGTCCATGCGTGCTCGCTATGAAATTAGTCTTGAGAATGGGGCTGCAGCAGAAGTTAGAATGGACTTCATACTTGATTCTTTAAAAGGAAGGAAATTGGACATTGTAATTGATGAGATTCACAGAATTTTAAAGCCTGGAGGCACATTTACCGTTGTTGATTTCAGTAGACTGTACAAAGCATTAAAAGCTTCAACTGATAGACATGGGTTTCGGGTAAGTCAATTATTAAAAAATGGACAAATACCAAGAAGCGGATATCCATTAAGTCATTACACTACTTTTTTTATGGAAAGAAAGGAAAACATTCAGCTCACCAATTTTATTAAACCATCACCACTGCTTCGAGCTTCATTCTAATTATTTTTTAATCTCTTTTTTATTTCCGCTTCTGCATTTCGTATCCTTTCGTTATAGGGAATTCCCATGTAAATAAGTCGACCCAAGAAAGCATCTTCATCATGACGAACAACATCAAAGTGTTTATAGGCATTTGCGAATTTCTTTGTTGCCATTATCATACCTTTTGGGTTTGTCATTCTTTGTAATGTAAATGCATCTGCTTCATATTCACATAGGCGGCTCATCTGAATTTGGATAAGTCCAATAATAAGAGCAGCAGCAATCCACATAAGAGGTATTTGTATAGTGGAGATAAATATGAAACCCATAATCAAGAAAGAGATGTAAAGAATGGCGAGTTTTGCGGAGTGGGCAAGTATATAATGGCCTGATTCATGAAGGAGTACGTACTCTACTTCACTTTTATCGAACGAATCATACATACCTTGAGACAAAATCATGTATGGATAGCGGGGGAGTCCAATCATCATACCCCAGGGTTTTAAAGATGAGCTTACTCGTATACTTGCCAACCTCAGTCCTGTTTTTGTAAAAATTGTGTCAAGAAGATTTTTATCTTTTATTATTTTTACCGCTTTTTTACGTTTGTTAATACTTGTTGCAAACAGATACAACGACATCCATTGCCATGAGACATAAGAAAGAAAAACTACCAATATATATTCCATATTGAGTAGCTTACCTCAATTTTAATGAAGCGTCAATTCAAGCTGTACCCATGAACATTGTCCAATTGATGATGCATGGATTGCTATCACATTGGTCCCTGTGAGTAAATATGATCCAACATCAATAGTCTGAGGTGCAGAAGAAATACCCGATAATACTTGATGTCCATTAATATATACATCGCCTCCTACATTTATAGATGCCTTAACTGAACCAGTTGTTGGAGTGTTTAGTATAAATGTTTTTCTGAAATAAACAGAATTTGCTGTAATATTTTGAGACCACATTGGTCCGGTATATGAAGGATTTGGTGGTGTTGTACAACCACTTGGTGGAAGTGGAGATGCAGATGTTAACCAGTTAGTATCGTCGAATGTGACAGTGTCCCACTCAGCCATTAGTGATTCTGAATATCTCCATGTGTCATCGCTTGTAATTGTCATTGTTACAGGACCTGGTGTTGGTGTCGGAGTTGGGAGTAGGTGTTCTAGGTTATTAATCCTAGTTTGTAAATCGGTAAGTTGACTATTGAGAGTTGCTAATACTGTTGGGTCAACTGAGCCTGGATCGCCCTTATCACCTTTATCTCCTTTGTCTCCAATTAATACCACTCGCTGACTTCCTGCTGGACATGTTTTTAACAAACTAAATCCATCATTAAAAGCAAATAACGTTCCAATTTTCAATTCACAGGCGGTAGAAATGCGGGGAAGTTGGACAGTTGCAGACACTTTATAAACAACAAAGAACAAGAAAAAGGTTATTAAAGGGACAATAACAAAATTTTTGTATCTCATACATTTAATGTACAAGTATTAATATACATATGCAACTCTATTTTAAGTAGGCAAATTAGACTGTCAATAATCTCCATGTTTCTCTTATTGTTGCCGCAGGAATATCCTTTTTTATTTTCTTTAACAGTTGCCAGACAACAAAGGCATCATCATATGCTCGATGACGGTTTTCATATCCAAATCCACATCGATCAATAACACTTGCAAGGCTATGAGATTTATATTGTGGGTATAGGCGCCTAGATAAACGCACAGTACAGCATCTTTTTGATTCAAAAGGAATGCTGACACGTTCAAATTCATTTTGGATAAATGAATAATCAAACCACGCATTATGAGCAACAAAAGTGGCACCCTTTAGAATTTTTTTAACTTTATGTTTTACTTTTCCAAAAATGGGTGCACCATCTACATCTTTTTGAGATATTCCGGTGAGGTGAGTAATAAAGGAAGGAATATGTATTTCTGGATTAATACAGGTCGTAAAGGTATCTGCAATTTTATTTCCCTCAATACGAATAATAGCAATTTCAATTACTCGATTATGACGTGCACTCATCCCGGTAGTCTCAACATCCACAATAGCCAAGCTTTTATCAAACATATGTTTTGTTATATAAACGATCACCATTATACGTCAAATATGAAACCTCTCGCTTTGAAAATATCTGAGATGTAAAATACATACATGGGTACTAAACAACAGTGGGATTCTGCAGTTGACATATATAACGAAGGAATGGGAGAAGAGGGAGATAAATTAAATAATAATCTTATTCATCCAACAATAAGAAAAATACTCGGGAACATCTCTAATAAAACCATTTTAGATTCTGGATGTGGAAGTGGATATTTTAGCGCTGAGATTGCGAAGAATGCAAAGTCGGTAATCGGGACAGATTTTTCAGGTAAATTTATTGAATTATGTCAGAGAAAATATAAATATATTCAAAACTTGAAGTTTCAGATGCTTGATGTGACAGAACAGATGCCATTTAATACTGAAACTTTTGATATCGTCATTTCTAAAATGGTTTTACAATATGTAAAAGATATTTTAGTCTTCGCACAAGAAGCACATAGAGTTTTGAAATCGCAAGGACATCTTATTATTGCCATAGATCATCCTTTTAATACTCAATTTTATTTTGCTCAAAAATTAACCGGGAGCAATAATCCTAAATATCAAACTCTTAGCCATTATTTTGATAGTAGCGCTCAAACAAAGTTATCTTTATGGGACAAGGTTGAACTTACATGGTATCCAAAGAAAATAGAAGACTATCTATCGCCTTTTATTTTAAACGGTTTTTGTTTAAACAGTATCAAGGAAATTGAAGAGGAAAAACAAAATACTCTTATTCCAAGAATTCTTATTCTGGATTTTTTAAAATAGTTTTTTGCTACAATGATCAGATACTATGATAAAAAATGAAAAGAGACTCCTTCGAGACTCAAAAAACAAAATGTTGGCAGGAGTTGCATCTGGTATCGCACATTATTTTGATGTAGATCCAAATATTATTCGACTTCTCTTTATTGTTCTTACAGTATGTGGAGGGTCTGGATTTCTGATCTATATTTTATTATGGCTCCTTCTTCCAAGCGATACTTCCAAGACGGTTGATGGAAGAGATATGTTTAAAGAAAATGTGCAGCAAATGAAAGAGGCCGTACAGGAGTTTGCAAAAGAGGTTAAAAGAGAGGCACATCAAGAAGTTAGCGAAAAAAAAGAAAAATCACAACAGTCACTCGGCGTTATTTTAGTTGTTGTGGGGCTTATATTTTTACTTACAAACCTGGGGCTACTTGATCTTTTTATTGTAAAAAAATTATGGCCTATTCTTCTTATCTTTTTGGGAATACTGGTGGTATATAAAAATGAAAATTAAGAACAAATATGATTGATGTTCCCTTGTTCTTGCAGACTGTAAAAACTGACGCTTTTTTAGTCTCTCAGTCTTACAATATTTTATATCTTACAGGGTTTGAGACCCTCAGTCCCCATGAGAGGGAAGCGTATTTATTTTTGATACAGGATAAAAAAATCATTATTACTGATGCTCGATATAATGGAGAACAACATAGCTCGGATTCTGAACTCTACATTCTTCAAATGGGCGAAACGGTCGGAGAGGTGATTGTAAGATTTTGTAAGCAATTTAATGTAAAAACGATTGGGTGTGAAGCTAATGATTTAAAATGGAGCGAGGTACAGTCACTAGAAAAACTAGGATTAGACTTAACACCTATTAACAATCCACTTTCTAGCTATCGTTCTATTAAAAGTGAAGAAGAACTATTTGCGATAAAACAAGCATGTCATATTGGAGATCAAGTATTAAGAGACATCACTCCTTACATTCATCCTGGGCAAACTGAAAAAGAAATTGCGTGGCTTATCGAAAAATCGATTCGAGAAGGGTATGGTTCCGACATAGCATTTGAACCCATTGTTGCCGTCGACGCACATGGAGCTATCCCACATTACAATACAAAAAAAGGTGAGGGAGTAATAGAAGATGGATCTCTACTTCTTCTAGATTTTGGAGTAAAGGCTCATAATTATTGTTCAGACATCACTCGTATGGTGGCAGTAGGGGACGTAGAGGATAGTATTATAAAAACATATTCTCAACTCCTTGACGTACAAAAGAAAACAATTGAATTTGTAAAAAAAGCGATCGCACTAAAACAAATTGACGATTATTGCCGAGATGAATTAAAAAAATACAATCTACCTGAATATAGTCACTCTACTGGACATGGAATAGGACTTGAGGTACATGAATCACCTCGCATAAGTGCAGTATCACTAGATGAAAAAAAAGTTGGGCAAGTATTTACCATAGAGCCAGGAATATACAGAGAGGGTAAATGGGGAATGCGCATAGAAGATACCCTTACAGTTTCTCTTCAGGGGGAGGTT
>JAPLYQ010000087.1 GCA_026395475.1 Candidatus Roizmanbacteria bacterium
CTTCAGTAAGTCGGTTGGAGTAGTTGTTGGCATTCTAGCTTTGATTATTGTTGGAACTGTAGTAATCACTCGCTTAACAGATGTAAGAACTTCCTCAAGTTCACGAGCATCGGAACCCCTCTGTACAGGGTTGTTAATAAACGAATGCGTGGGTAGTTGTATCTGGCAAAACAACACATGCATCAGTTTAGTCTCAAGTGTTGCTGCACCAACGATTCAACAACTTGAAGTATGTCCAAAGGGGCTTGATTGTAGCGCAGATTACACTTTAGAATTTGACTGGGATACAGCAGGCTATGGATCATGTAGAAATGTAGATGCTTTTGGAATAGAAACTAAAATGAGATGCTGCCCTCCAGGATTAATTCGCATTAAAACTGATGGAAAGGAACCAGGAGTTTGCGATTGCCCAAACGGAAAACAAAAGGGTGCCTTCACATCTGCTGAAGATGTAGGAAAATGTATAGACTATAAACCAATATCGAAAAAAGATGGAGATATTAACAATCGTTGTCTTTCAGGATTGAGCTGTATTCTAGGCACAACAGAAGAAACTTCTCCACGCGGATCAGGGTTTTGTTTTGATGGGAGTGGGGAAGGACAATACTGCTGTCAACCTGGAGACACAGTTACTATTCCAACTGATTCAACGCTAAAAAGCTTTTGTAAAAAAAACTCCTGGTATTCAATGTGGTAAGAGTACTATGCTTACAGAAAATCAGATAAAACTAATCTGTGAAGAAATTCAAAGTTACCCCTACGTAAAATCTATACTTGTCACCGGATCATATATATATGGCACGCCCAGCGAAGCCAGTGACTTAGACATACGTATGATTGTGGATGATAAAAAATTTGAAAAAGCCCATTGGGATGATTTATGGCGTTTCAATGTTCGAATCGAAGCATTTTATAATACTGTAGATTCAATTGAATTTTATATGGAGCAAGCACGGAAGGGGATGAGTTTGCCGAAAATCATTCATTTCTGGGCGAATGGAAAAATTGTCTATGATCCTGAAGGTCGTGCAAGAAAATTACAAGAATCTGCAAAAAATATTTGGAGACAAGGAAATTACACATATTCACCAATTGATAAATAAAAATGGATAAAAAAAGGCTCATTAAACATACTGAGGCTTATGTAAAAAATACGCTCAGTGGAGAAGGGTCAGGACATGATTGGTGGCATATTTTCCGCGTTTGGAATACCGCTAAAAAATTTTCAAAACAAGAGGGCGGCAACCTTTTTATTATTGAACTCTCGGCATTATTACATGATATTGCAGACCGAAAGTTTAATGAAGGTGACGTAAAAAAAGGCGTTGAAAAAGTTAGAATCTTTTTAATATCACTCTCGCTTGATAAAAAGGATATAGATTGTATATGTGAGATAGTCAAAACATGTTCATTCTCCAGCTCCTTTTTAGAAGATGGGACTAGGAGAGTTATGAGCACACTAGAAGGGCAGATAGTGCAAGATGCTGACAGGTTAGATGCAATAGGAGCAATAGGCATCGCACGTGCATTTGCATATGGTGGTTATAAAAACAGGGAACTATATAACCCAAATGTAAAGCCAATTTTACATGCAACTACTGAGAGTTATACAAATAAGGTCTCCCATTCTATTAATCATTTCTACGAAAAATTACTTCTTCTAAAGGATTTAATGAATACTAAAACTGCAAAAAAATTGGCAATAAAAAGACACCGCTACATGGAACTATTTCTCAAAGAATTTTACGGAGAATGGGATGGTAAACTTTGATATAATCTATAGATGTCAAATACACCTATCGTTCTTCCTATTTATATTAGTACTTCAGAGACTCTCAAAGGTATTCGCTGTATAAAGGCAGCCCGCGATATTAAGAAGGGAGAGCTTATTGAATCATGCCCAATAATTCTCATTCCTATAAGCGAATTTGAACATTACGAAAAAACAGTGCTTACTAATTATGATTATGATTGGGATAAAGAGTATGGTGCGTTTGTTTTGGGATATTGCGTCCTTACTAATCACTCTTTTTCTTCAAATGCAACTTTTGAACGTAACTTCACAGAAAAAAAAATGGAATATTATGCAGTAAAAGACATAAAAAAAGATGAGGAAATTTTCATCAACTATAACGGGGATCCAGACGATACAACACCCCTTGAACATGCAGGTCACACCAATTTCAAATTGTAAATTGTAAATAGCGCACCCCATTTATTTATTCATCAGCTCAATACTGTGAATCATTGATTGTGGAGTAAATAGTCCAGGTCTAATTCGAGACATATAAAAGAGATTATTATCAGACTGCATTACCCCAGAAATAACTGAAACGGCTGCAGTATACCCAGCTTTTTTGACTGTTTCAATATTGTCTGGATTAAACGCCCCGTATGGATATGCAAATGTCTTTATTTTAATCCCAAATCGTTCTTCAAACTTTTTTTTACTCTCAATAATTTGTTTATCAGCATAATCTTTTGGTGCCTGCTTCAAATAGATATGGTCTAGAGTATGTGAACCAATTTCAACTAAGTCACTTTCTACAAGTTCTCTTATTTGTTGTTCATTTAAAAACCCTCGTCTTCCAATGTAATCATAGATTACATAGAGCGTTGCCCGCATATGGTATTTTTTAAGAAGGGGAAATACATCAGTATAAAAATCTTCATATCCATCATCAAATGAAAGAATTGCACTTTGGGTAGAATAGTGAACCGTCCCGTCCAGAATAGCGGGAACTTCCTTCACAT
>JAPLYQ010000114.1 GCA_026395475.1 Candidatus Roizmanbacteria bacterium
GGAACAGATGGCACGAGTAAAGGGCACCCGGCAGCGCACACAAAACTTCGGCCAGCAGGCTATCGAAGGTTTTGGAGCACTGACGGGGGAAATTACGAGTGACAGAATCTGGAGATGCCTCATATGTAAGAATTGCAGAAAATAAATATTGTAAACTATTCACATGCGAAAGCTTATTCCCATTTTTATCCTCACCTTCCTCCTCTATCTTGCGGTTTCTTACATTAGTACCCCAATTACTAATTTTGACGCACAATCATACTCACAGATTGGCGCTCTAACTCTCAAAGGAATAAATATCTACCCAGATCCTGCAATTTCTCGCCACCCCTACTTTCCCTTTTTTTTATATCTTGAAGCGGGAGCTCTTCTTATCTCTCAACTCATTCACATTCCACAAATCCTCATTCTTAAATGTTTTTTTTCTCTTTTTCATTTGGCAAGTATTTATATTGTGTTTCATCTTTCAAAAAAAAGTCTCAGGACCACATGGATATATGCGTTAAACCCAATTTCGCTTCTTATTATCGCTTTTCATGGGCAGTTTGATATTATTCCATTATTTCTTATCCTGTTTTCAATCTTTTTATTGAAACAAAAGAAATATGCCTCCATAATGTTCTATTTAGGAATCGCTTTTACCCTTAAAACCTGGCCCATCCTTTTTATAATTCCCTTCCTCAAACGCACTCCAAGAAAGTATTGGCTATGGTTTATCTTTCCTCCAATTCTGACAATCATTGTATATAGTCTCTTCTTTCAGGCATCTCTATTTTCACTTGTCCGAGTATTTGCAGTGTATCAGGGAGTTGGTGGCATTTGGGGCTTTGGAAAGGTCCTTTCATTAATATCGACAAATAAAATAGTGCTCTTTGTCTCTAAAATAGTATTTGTCGGTGGACTCTTTTTCTACTCAATGAAACAAAAAAAGAAGTTGATAGTCGAAGAGCTATTTGAAATTATGTTTCTTTTTTTTATTTTTACCCCTGGATTTGGATTGCAATGGTTTCTCTGGCTTATTCCTTTCTTTTTTCTTACCAAAAAACCATATATGTATATATTTATGGCTGCGATAACAATTTGTCTATGTGTATCTTATCTCACCTGGTTTCCTATGACGACTGTCACAACTCAAATGGCATATTTAGCTCTCCTCCTTCTCTGGCCAGTTTTAATTCTCTACTACGGTCTTTTTTTTCTATTTCCTAAGTCATGAATCTCTTTTTTCAGTTATAGTTAAGATATGAAGCTCAGTTTGAAGTTAACCTTTGGCGCCACAATTTGGTTAATCAAAAGAAATATAAAGACTATTCTGCTATTTAGTCTGTTTTACTGCATGGTTACTTATTTGTACCTCTATGGTACAGCTTATTTTTCACAACCATCACTGCAATTTACACCATCACATACACCATCGCAATTTGCTATACCTCCGTTTCATGACACCTATACTCCCCCTATAAATGCTCTACCTCTCATTCTTTCTATTGTTTCCAACATACTTTATTCGATAGGCTCACTCCTGGGGTGTTATCTGTTTGTAATCATCATAGTTAGCAGAGACATTACCCCACCTGTTCCTTTCATAAGACAATTACGCTATGTTCTTGGCCGCCTTGTTCCTCTTTATCTCACTGCTTTATTTTATAGTGTCATAGTAGGAGTAGGTACATTTTTTTTTATTATTCCCGGAATTATTTTTGCAATAAAATATAGTCAAGCGGTTTTCTTTGCAGTAGTCGACGGGGATAATCAATCTAATGCGTTCAAACATAGTGCTGAAATTACGAAGGGAAATTATCTTCGACTAATTAGGCAGGCTTTTGTTGTTGGGATCTTATATTTGGTATTCCTTTTGCCTGTTCTGTTCCTCCCTATTCCATCATTTATCAAAGTATTCTATTATTTTTGTATTTTTTTTATTGGTGAACTTGTGAACTATTCGACTTGGAAAATACTAAAACAAGGCTATAGTAGTGGTCAAGTTCAACTATCTCCTACATCCTTATGGAGAAAAATATATATTACTGCGTTGGTTCTCTTTATTCTTTTTATGCTTGGAATCGCCATAAAATCACTTGCTTCTTCTAATAATAGATTTAATAAATTGCTCAATATTAGTGATAGGATAAAGAGTGTAACTCCTTCACCTTCTCCATCTCAATCACCAACACCTCTACCCAATCCTACTTTAACACCCTCACCCACTGATATTCCTTATCCAACTCCTGCTTTAATAGATTTGAGAGAAACAAAAGAATGGCAAACGTATACAAACAAATCCTATGGATATTCAATACGATATCCTCTCGACTTTATTATCCAATCTCTCGATTCTGAACCAAATATTGTAAAAAGTTTGAATGTTGCTGTGAGATCTGTTGACGGAAAGAAATATATTGCCATTTCGGCAGAAGATGGATCAGTTGATAAAAAAATAAGAGAGTATGGACCGCTTTTCCTTGAAACCGAAATGTCAATTCCAGAAAATGACACAACTGTTATGAGTACAGAGGGTAATGCAAGCGAAA
>JAPLYQ010000096.1 GCA_026395475.1 Candidatus Roizmanbacteria bacterium
AATTAACGATACTATAAAAAAAAGAACCACAACACCGGCGTTCTTCGCCATTAAGATATTTTTATTATTATTAAAAATACGCATTTCCATCCCTCAATGTTTCGAATATACTAAAAAACAAAATTGTAACACACTCTAATATACGTATGCTTCCCATTACAAAAACCATAATTAATCAACCTTTCATTATTTTATATTTTTATCAACCAAAACTTTATTGAATAAATTAACTGTTTTGACAGCTACTGACTCCATAGAATAATTTAATAACGCTTCTTCTCTTGCATTTTTCCCAAGTTTCTTTCTTAGTGCTTTATCATTAAGAAGTTTTGTTATTGATTTTGCTATTTGCCGCTTAGTAGGCTTAACAATTAATGCATTCACTTCATTTCTTAGTATATATGGAATCTCTCCTACTTTCGTAATAACAATAGCTTTACCAGCTATCATAGATTCCAACAACGATCTTGATACTGTTGCTTCATATAAATATGGTAATACAATTATGTCAGAAGCTCTGATATAATTGCCAATTTCCGTCATTGGTACAAATGGCATATATTTTACATTTTTGTCAATCCCAAGCTTGTGCGATAGAGTAATTATTTCGTTTTCATATTCACCTTTCCCCATTAAAATAACAATATTGTCATCTTTCAATACTGCTACGGACTTTAGGAGTAATTCTGCCGCAATCTTATTATACATGTAGAGTGGCTTTGCAAATACAATAAGTATTTTCCCTTTTGCGTATTTATTGTGCAAACTCTTTATTTTATTTATGTCATATTTTTGAATACTATTAATTCCGTTTGAAATAAAAACAACATTATTTTTATTAACACCCCATTTATATAGATACTTAAGATAATGGTATTTTGACCAGCAAATTATTTTATCGTATTTAATCTTAGAATATGCGACTTTTTGTATAAAATAAAATATTGAGTCCACAATACTTTTTCTTGGGTCATTGACCAATTCCACGGTGCAAACAATGGGTTTCTGTAATAGAAAACAAAATAACTTGGCGGAAAACGCACCTCTAGAACAAACAACATTAACCAAATCAACTTTTCTAAATTCTTTTGAAACGAACATATAAAAAAAGCTAAAGAATATGTATATGATATCATTTATTATGGAATTCTTGTTTGACGGAACCCATACAATTCTTACATTTGATGGAACCTTCACTTCTACATCAGGAAAACGCGCAGAGACGACAACTATACTTTCAAAACATTTGGATAATTCCAAAATAAAGTCATAAATATGACTTCCTCCCGCATAAAGAGGAAACTTATTATAAACAAAGCCTATTTTCATTTTCACCTCAAAATTACTAAACATTTATTCAAAAACAATAATTGATAATGCTGTTCACGACACTATCTAAATTTCATTTTTAGCAACAATTAATATGTGGATAGAAAAAAGCCTTGGGTATATTGCCGACAATGGTCTCAAAAACCAATACTTGTTTTTAACTACACTATTCCCGCTCAAAGACTCAATCCTATACCCGGCTTCTCGAAAAAGTATTTCTGCAGTCCTAAAACTAAAAAAACGTAAATGATCAACATCCATTAAACCACCATTCTTTTCATATGAATAATCACCTAATAAAAACTTAACTCTCATCGAAATAAAAGCAGAATTTGGCAACACAGCTAGTATCATGCCGTTTGGCTTTAAGTACCTTTGCAATTCTTTTAGCAGCACACCAGGATGTTTCAGATGTTCTAAAACATCACCCATGGTAATTATATCAAACCTTTCATCATTCAAAGCATTTTTAATTCTATCAGATTCATCAAGGTCTATCTCATATACCGTGCTGCAGTATTTCTCGGCTTGCTGTAAGGATTTTTTATCAAAATCAATACCGACAACAGAACAATTCTTATTTTCCTTTAGTAATTTTGCTAGAAGACCGGTTGAGCACCCAATATCTAATACTTTAGAATTTTTAGGTACAATATCAAATATCAATTTATTATATCCACCATATTTGAGTTCAGATATTTTTTCTTTTTCCGTAGTAGCGAACATTAACTCCTCCATAATTCCCAATTTTGTTTTTAATAGTATAATTAATTAATGAATTTTCTTTTGAGTCGCACTAAATACTTAATTTTATGAATTAATAATTAATCTTGATCCTGCCAATTGTTTTCGCATAAATATTATCTTTATACCAATCTACCATCTTCCGCAATACAAATCTCGGAGTTAGCAAAGTGCCCACGGCAAAGAACCAAAACTTCATATTGAAAATGTTTGCCGGTCTTTCAGAAATAAATATTCTAATTTCTTTCATCAAAACGCCTGGTTTTGCGTAATTTTTTAATTGAACAAAACCCATATAATTTTTGCATATATGTTCGATGCCCCATTTTCGCTGCAACTCATACTCCTTGCCTGCAAACACACTTTTATACATACCCAGCCAAGATAGAGTCGGGGAGAGATCGTAAATAGAAGATATTGACCTTGTCTGGCTGTCAAGAATACCTATAGCCGCAGTGTAATCCTTTAAAAATACGCATTTGTGTTTTCTTATTATACCCGCAAACGGATATATATGCGCCGGGAAGCATTCCTCATTAAAAG
>JAPLYQ010000100.1 GCA_026395475.1 Candidatus Roizmanbacteria bacterium
GCAGCACGAAAAGTTGGAATGACATCTGTTGTCTCTCATCGATCTGGAGAAACAGAAGACGCATTCATAGCTGATTTTGTAGTTGCAATGGGTACAGGTCAGATTAAAACAGGTGCACCAGCCAGAAGTGAACGACTTGCAAAATACAATCAGTTAATGAGAATAGAACGGGAACTTGGCGAAAAGGCAGTGTACGCAAAATTCCCATTTAAGAAATAAATTTATCTCTTAATGCATTGAGTTGTTGGACGAGCGGTTGATGGTTTGCCGTGTATTACCCATTTTCCGTCTTTACATATCCAATCATCTTCTCCACTTATGGTTCGTATACCGATAAGGAGGGTCGCAATACATATGATCCCAAGAAGGATTCTTTTCATGTAATGTTCTTTGTTCTTAAAGAGTAAATACGAATAAAGAACGGGAAGAAAAGACCCAAGCATGAGACTTCCAAAAACAATTGGTGCTGCTTGCCATATGAAGAATGCTTCAACAAGAACTATGATTCCTGCAATCACGAAGGTCCAACTGGCAAATCGATGAGTTTTATTCCAATTATCTTCGCTTGCAAGAGTCCATGGAACTTTTATTCCTATAAAATAATTTTGTCTGATTTTGGAAAGATAATTTCCTAAAAGAATAAAAAGAGTCCCCAGCCCAATAAACATTGGCTTCATGATAACGAGGGTGGGATTGTATGCAACATAAAAAGTAATACCTTGCATGTAGGCAAAAAATACAACAAAGACTGCTTGTAGTATCTGCCACTCATTAGAAAAATGTTGATATTTGTTCTTATTAGGATCAAAAGAAGGAGCAATCTTAAAAAAGAATAGCATGATCAATCCTAAAAAGGGGAACATCCAGACTGCATATTGTTTTGGCATATAACTATCAATGTTCCCATAGATATTCCAATGAGTTGGCATCAGATGAGGAAGAGAAGAATATAAATAAAGTGAAGCGACAAACTGAATGACTATTAAAATAATTTGAAAAAGAAGCATATTATTTTTGTAATAAATTAATAATATTTTTCATGATATCTTCGAAAACCGATACGTTAAGGGAATAGCGGATATACTGTCCTTCTCGTTCTGATATTACCAATCGAGCTCTCTTTAGAATGTCAAGATGATGTGAGAGAGATGCTCCCGAAATAGGGAAGTGCTTCCCAATTTCATTGACGGTCATATCAGACTTCTTAAGAAGCTCTAATATTTTTCTTCTTGTTTTATCGGCGAGCGCCTTATAAAGATTATCCATAGATATTTAGACAATTATCTAATTGTATATTTTAAATAATTCTTTGTCAATAGTTAATTCCAATTCCTTGGCTGAATATTTTTTTAATTTAAGAAATAATTGACTCAAGGTATTCTATCTTTTCAAATGCATGCTTTGCTTGTACTGCATGCTGTTGTACTGGCTTTTCTACTATGTAGGCAAGATGACCTTTTGTTTTTTTTAAGGCATTAAGGACCATCTCTTTTATTTGCAATTTTGATTCATGAGTTATTTGAAAGCGAAGTTTTCCATTCGTTTTAATAAAATCATTCTTTAAATGTTCAAGAGTTTGTGCAAATGGAAGTGGTGATAAGCTATCGTGTCCACCAATTAAGAGGGGAACTTCAGCAATAGGAAATACGACAACTGGCATCTCAGTTAATGTATTTAACCCTAGTTTGTTTTCTTTTTCTTTGATTTCATTTCTAGTACCTGTAGTTACATCAATAAGGAGGAGAGGATTCTTTTCTGGTCCCCAATTTTCAAAGATAAGCAAATCTCCGCCTTTTTGGTAATGAGGACTATCAAATGATGGAGTACTCCTATCAAAAGCAGTTGGAGCATGACGAAGTTCAATTTGACGACAGTCATCAAATATGGGAAGCGTTCTACGAAGCACCTCTACAGCAACAATTTCTGAAAAAACAGATCGTCCCCATTCAATATCTTTTTCTTGATATTGTTTGTCTGGCATACCATTCTCTAAATATCGAGTAAGATTTGCGGAACGTGAAGTTGCAATTCCTCCTTCTGAAATAGCGTAAATAACTTGATCCGCAGCATTTCGATAGGGAAAGGGAGCTAAAATATGTGAAA
>JAPLYQ010000013.1 GCA_026395475.1 Candidatus Roizmanbacteria bacterium
AAGAATATATAGGTGGAGATAGCCTTTCGTCAAATCCATCCAGCTCTTTTAATGTTATTTTTTTGAAAGACATATTACATCCGTAAGGAAAATCTACAAAAGTACTTTTTTCATACGTAAAGTTCTTAGTGAACAATGCTCCAAACCATTGCACCTTCCCTACTCTTTCATCAGATGATATTTTTTCATTATCATTTATTACTCTCCCTGCCACTGCATGAAGAGAGCTTTCAGTATAAGCATCGATGTGCGACTGAATCGTTTCTTTCGTAATTGTCACATCATCATCAAGATACAAAACAATAGGCGCCTTAGCATTCTTCCATCCATAGTTTAAATATTTACAGGTATTTGGTTTGTCAAAATGGACAAGAAAAAAATGTGGGATTTGAGGAAACTGTGTTTGAAGGAGTGTAAGATTTTCCTGGAGAGATTGATCGACAACTATTACCTCTATTTTTATTTTTTTTGATTCTTCAACAAGTTGGTCAATAAGCTTCATCACAACGTGAGGTCGATTGAGAGTCCCAACAACAATGGTTATTTGTGGACGAGGAGCAGTTTCTTTGACTGTATGTTCCATATGATTTCAGCTCCTATTATGCCAGTAAAGCCAAGAACTATCAATGCGACAGAGATTGCAGTTAGTCCTCCAAACAATTGATTGGCAATTGTGCCTGTGCCCCAAGCTAAAAAAACCCCAATGATGTTAACAACGGTCATCATGTATTGTTTCCCAATGGCAGTGATTGGTTGAGTGAAAAGTGAGTCGACGCCCCATGCAAGAGCAGGAAGAACAAAGTAAGGGAAAAGAGAGATAAGTACTTCAACATTTTTGCCAGAGAATTTACCACCGGTGAGTAATAGTCTCATAAAGAATGGAGAAATAAAGACAATCACCAATATGGTAAGAATGGTTAATCCAAATGCATACAACTTAGCTTTTCTTACCTGACTCGCCGCTCTTCTTATATCGTTTCTATGGATGAGTTCCACAATATGAGGAAACGTAACGGTTTGAATGCCAATCATAATAATCCCTACTAGTCCGGAGAATAATTTTGAAACAAGGTTCGTATATACAATATATCCAGTAGGAAGTCCTGCAGAAAAAGTTCGGGTCAGTATTCCGTCAAAACGAAGAACAAAAGTACTGACGATAAGTGGGATCCATGCACGAAAAAGAATTTTAAGATCGGAAAGTGACCTATTACTAATAACAGTTTTTAAAGACTTTTGGATATATGGAATAAGTTTGTATGGGAATGTAATGAAGAGTTGTAAAACTATGGCACTTATAAATGCAAGTACCATACTCCAGATACCCAACATTGGTGACAAAAAGATAATAATTCCCAGATTAAGAATACTTCCAATAAAATACGCAATCGAAGGGATGACAAATTTGTTTTTTGTATATAAATATGAGTTAGAAAACGTGCCCACTAAAGTGAACGGCAGTGTATACAACATCCATTTCATGAGGGTATCAGTCAGTAGAATAAATGATTGTCCACGAGCACCGATAAGCATTGTGGCAAATTGAACTGAGAATACATCCACGAAAATGCTACTTGCTAGTGCGATACCGCCCAACAAGATCATCAAGCGGAAAAAGTATATATTTCCATCCTCCTCACTTTTTATTTGATGCTTTTTTAGTTGTGGAAGTAGCGCGTTGTTTAAAGTCCCGGCAATAACAGTAGTCAACATTGTGGGGATAGTAACCGCTGATACAAATGCATCTAAAGAAAGGTTTGCGCCAAAGATACGCGCGACAATGATTTGTCCAAAAATTTGTATACCAACGGTTACACCATAAACAAGTGAAATCAAACCCGCGCTTTTTTTCATTATCTTAATTATATCTTATCTACTTGTCATATATTATCTTAATGGGATTTGGTAGTTACTGTGATTTTTATGGTTATTTAAGACTCTTATAAATATTGTGTAATAATTTCCAATTATGAGATAAGATTATGTACAGATATTTATAAAGTCGACTATGAATACAAAACAAAATAAAACAGCGCTTGTGTGTGGTGCTGGAGGATTTATCGGAAGCCACTTGGTAAAGAAACTTGTTAAAGAAGGTTTTTGGGTGCGGGGAGTAGATGTTAAAAAACCAGAATATAGCAAATCTTCAGCAAATGAATTTATTATTGGAGACCTTAGAGAGCAATCAATTGTAAAAAAAGTTCTTGATCTACCTTTTGATGAGGTATATCAACTCGCTGCAGATATGGGTGGTGCTGGATATCTGTTCTCTGGAAACTATGATGCAGATATCGTGCATAATTCTGCAATGATAAACTTAAACATAATTAACCAAGGACAAAAAAAGGGCATTAAGAAGATATTTTTTTCATCATCAGCATGTGTATATCCTGTCTACAACCAACTATCTGTAAAAAAACCCAATTGCCAAGAATCTTCAGTATATCCAGCCCAACCAGATTCA
>JAPLYQ010000044.1 GCA_026395475.1 Candidatus Roizmanbacteria bacterium
AAATTTTGACTGAGCGTGATGTACAGGATTATCACAGTATGTACATTGACCTCTATAATGAATTCCGTAAAAGTGCGGAGGAAGAAAAAGAAAATATTAATGAGGATGTTGTTTTTGAGATGGAGTTGATCAAGCAAATCGAGATAAACATCGATTATGTATTGGGGTTGATCAAGCAATATCACGAGGATCACACTCAAAATCGAGAAATTCTTCTCGATATCAATAAGGCTATCGATTCAAGTGTTGAGTTACGTAACAAAAAAGACCTTATAAATCAATTTATATCGTCACTAGATGTGCATTCTGTTGTTGATGAAGATTGGCGTAAATTTGTTGATGAGAAAAAGATCGAGGAACTTGATGGAATTATTACGAATGAGAGTCTTGATCGAGATGCAACATATCAATTTGTAAGGAATTCATTCCGTGACGGCAGTGTGCCGGTAGCAGGCACAGCAATATCAAAAGTATTGCCACCAGTGTCTCGTTTTTCGCCAACAGGTGAACGTAGTAAAAAACGTGAAAGTGTTATTGATAAGTTGACAAGTTTTTTTGAGAAATTCTTCAACATTTCTGGAGGTAACTTTACAGAATAAAAATAGATATAAATTAAATTAATGTTATAATTATTTACAGTATGAAATCCAAATCACAAAAAAAAATTAAAGTCATTGATTTGTTTTGTGGTATCGGCGGATTGACGCATGGACTAATCAAGGAAGGCTTAGATGTGGTAGCTGGAATCGATAATGATTCTTCCTGCAAGTTTGGATATGAGTATAATAACAAAACTCAGTTTATAGATAGTGACATTTTGAAAGTTACACCTGATCAGATTAATAATCTATTTGGTGCCAAGAAAGACACAATACGTGTGCTTGCAGGTTGTGCTCCTTGTCAGCCATTTTCCCGACTTAACCTGAAAGAGGTTACACAAAAGCAACTTGAACCGCTAGGTAAATTTGCTCAACTCATAAAGGATACCCAACCTGACATTGTTTCAATGGAAAACGTAAGTGGTCTTGCTGATACAAAAAAATACCCAGTATTTGCGAAATTTATAAAAACGCTAGAAGACAATGGTTATAAATACAAATATGAAGTCGTAGATGTTTCAGAATTTGGAGTACCTCAAAAAAGAAAGCGACTAGTCCTGCTAGCATCCAAACTCGGTGAAATTGAATTGATAAAGAGAACCCACAAAGACAACCGTGTCACTGTTCGTGATGTTATTAAGCATCTTGATCCTATAAAAGACGGAGAAACTAGTAGGACAGATTTTCTTCATAGGGCAAGAAAACTTGATCCTATAAACTTGAAGCGAATAAAAGCCACTCCTCATGATGGAGGTAACTCCGATAGTTGGTCCGAAGATCTGATGTTGGAATGCCATAAGAAGGAATCTGGAAAAACATACAGCAGTACTGTTTACGGTCGAATGCGTTGGGATGAACCAGCTCCAACGATGACGACTCAATGTATTGGCCTAGGAAATGGTCGTTTTGGACATCCAACACAAAATCGTGCTATAAGTCTCAGGGAAGCGGCAATATTTCAAACATTTCCCGAAAACTACAAATTTATGGAATTTGAAGACTCTATGGTAACGGCTAAAGTTGCAAAATTTATTGGAAATGCAGTTCCTGTTCGATTGGGATCAGTAATTGGCAAAAGTATCAAAAACCATTTAAAATATTACCAAAAATAAACAAGGAGAAGTTACTTCGGCAAATTTTAACTTTATAATTGCACTAAGTGTACTTAACCACCTTGGCCGTAAACTTTACAGAAGTCCTATCACTATAATTGCCGAAGCAATATCTAATTCGTGGGACGCAGAAGCCTCAAATGTTTGGATATATATTGAAAGTAGTAAAGATAAAATTTTTATAAAAGATGATGGAGTGGGAATGGACGAGTCAGATTTCCAAGAAAAGTTTTTGAAGGTTGGCTATTCAAAAAGAGGTAACGATAATTCTAAACTGCAATCAGAAAATAAAAAAAGGCCTTATATCGGCCGTAAGGGCATAGGAAAATTAGCTCTATTATCTTGCGCAGAAAAAATAACTGTAATTTCTAGGAAATCTGAAAAGCAGGAATATACTGGTGCAGTTATAGATAATAAAAAACTTGATCAGGACATAAAAGATGATGTTGAGGCAACCAAATCAGTATTGGGAAATTTTGATTTAAAAGACTTTTCAGACTATCTCAAAAATCACAAAAAAGGCACATTAATTTTTTTAGATAAACTTGATAATGGATTTAATCGGTCATTTGAAACTATCCGTAAGATTATCGCATACTACTTTAGATTTTCTCTTATAGATAAAAAATTCAACATATATGTCAATGATGTGAAAATTACAGTTGATGATCTAAAAGATTTAAAAGCCAAGACTCAGTTTGTTTGGACAATTAATGGTCATAGTGAACCTTACATAAAACAAAAGAAAGGATTTAAATTCTTTAGTAACATTGATGTATCAAATAAAAATATTAAAGGGTATCTTGCAACCACTGAAAAAACGAAAGACCTAAATATAATGAATCTTAGTGAATCTGTAGGAGTGGACCTTTTTGTTAACGGTAGATTAAGAGAAAAAAACATCATCAGACACATTCCTAAACTTACTGAGAGAATCGTAGCGTCGTATTTATATGGACAAATTCATATTGATACCATGGATGCTGGAAATGACGAAGATCGTTTTACAAGCTCACGAGAGGGTGTAGTTTCTGGTGATGAAATATTTGAAAATCTCATAAAGGTTCTAGACGAAGAAATTAGACCAACTTTACTTAAAGAGTGGGACAAGCAAAGAAGAGCTGGAGAAATGGATGGAGACATTGAAAATGATTCAATAACACCAAGGAACAGAAAAATAGAGGAAGCAACAAATTTTGCGATTAAGGATTATAAGACAAGCAACAATACCTTAAACAAGTGGTTAAAAAATACAAGTCAACATGCTCAATTTAATTTTAGAGCCTATCAAGACTGTTATATGTCTGAGAATTTACTCAGAGAATTTATAGGAAATAAGAAAAAAGTTCCCAATAAGTGTATTAAACTAAGTGATAAAAACTCTGAAAGTTGTATAGAAAAGTCTGGTAAAAATGGAGGTAAAAGTGATGAGAACTTTTGTCCTTTCTGTAAGGGTAAAAAAAGAATAAGTTCTTTTTCTGAATTAAAGGATTTTGCATCACTTTCAATTAAAATCAGAAAAAACGAAGATGATCCACTCTCGTATCTTGACTATGCAGACTTAGCAAAAATTATTGACAATAAGTCAATTAAGATCGATGAGAAAACTTATAAACCTCTTAGAAA
>JAPLYQ010000102.1 GCA_026395475.1 Candidatus Roizmanbacteria bacterium
ATTATTGACCAGTGAATACTTGAGGGATCATAAGAATTCTAAATGCATCATATCTAATTTTTTCTTTTCCAGAAGATGTGTTTGTTTTACTCACGACAAAATGGACTGAATCGCCCTCTTTGATTTTAGAAAAACCTGAACTCTCAATTTCTTTTGTTTTTGCATTCAACATAAATTGGCGAGTTGAGTTTTGAATATCAAGAGTATATTCGTCCTTATCGTACGTGATAACTTTTAAATAATAATCTGACTTAGATATTTCGGTAACTTTTGCTGTTCTCACTAAGAATTGTTCATCAACATAAATTTCGCTTGCTTCAAGCGTGTCATTTAGCATCTGACCTGTCACAATAACGTAGTCTCCAACTTTCAAATTTGCTTTTTTTAATTCTTTTTTTGTTGTACCAACAATCTTAAAGACGGAAGTCAACGTGTCGTCTATTTTTATGGAATATTTCTTCTCATCTGCACCGTTAATACTGGAAACAACCATAGAAGAATCTTCCATTTTTGAGATGAGTCCCACATATGCTTTTTGATCTTTTTTTCTTGTCTCTTCAACTTTAGTCGCTAATTTCTCGATAAGTTGTTTGGCATTCTTATCTATCGTACTTGTGGCTGAACTCGTAGCATCAATCGCAAGGACAGGGGCAACACATAGATATGCACAAATACAAGACAAGAGAACTTTTTCAGTTGTTTTCATCATTTTGAATTCAGATAGTAAACATGTAACTCTTTTTCTTGCACTTTTCCGTTTGACCCTTTTGGATACGCAGTAATATGGATAACATTTTCTCCTAATGTCAAAGGTACGCTATATTCAAACAACTCTGTTTTTGTCGTGAATGAAAAATCTTTTGCTTGAGTCTGGACTACCACAAAACTATTTTTATCCGTCTTCCCTTTTATGGTTACGGATGGATTTGCGATTATTGCACCATCATTTGGTTCCGAAATGGTTATTGGTTGTAGAATGGTCTGTTGTTCTGTCGTTACTGGTCTTGTTTTTTGAGTAGGTGTTTTTTGAGAGACCGATTGATTTTTTTGAGTGTTTGAAATGACAAGGAATGAGAACACAAGCCCGAACACAATTCCCATACCAACTGCAATAGATGTTTCTTTTTTCATAAGTTACGTACTGCAATACTACCTCAAAAAGTCGTCTGTGTCAAACTCTAGAGGCCTTTGAGAAGCGAGTAAAAAACAACTGGGAATTGGGCAACAATATCCTTTGCGGTATACCAATATCCCTTTATGGTAAATAATTCTTCTGCTGTCTTTTTTAATAATAGTGATGCGATAATTGCAGAGGTAAATGGATCGGATGTTGCGCAAATCCCCGCAACAAGCCCGGCCAAAATGTCACCTGTTCCTCCTTTGGTAAGCCCAGCATTCCCTCCTTGGATGCAAACTGTCTTACTCCCATCTGAAACAATATCATCTATTGTTTTAAGAAGAATGATACATGAATATTCTTGCGCCGTTTTCTTTACTATCTCTTCTTTTTCCTGAGAATTCAGTCCTGACAAATCAACAGAGAACAATGTCTGAAATTCTTTTTGGTGGGGAGTTATGATTGCTTTTTTTTGAAGAAGTAACAACCATTCAGGCTCCATCATTTGTAGTGCGCCAGCGTCTAGAACGAATTGCTTATCTGGAAAACGTGTTATTAGATAGTAAACAAGATCTTTGGTAAACTCACCTTCGTTTTGTACGTTAAGAATATCGCTCCAATCTTTATGTGTATCAAAAGGAGCTGTATGACTTTTATCCGTTCTCATCATTCCATTTCCAATGAGGATAACGTCGTCTTCCTGTGCATAGTCAAGGATTGCGTGTTGCGGAATCACAATCCCTGTTTGCCACATAACTTTTATTTTTTGAATGATTTCATTATTCTCACTTGTCGAGGCCACATGGACCATGTCAACAATATGAGATGCTGCCTCAGCTGCCCATAAAACTGCCCCATGAAATAGCGAAGACCCTCCAATGACAAGAATTTTCCCATTTTGCCCTTTATGGGAGATTGACCCTGGCATAGTTATATGTCGTATATATGGTCCAATTGAAGCAGTATCACTCGTTAAGATATTCATAAGACAGGTATCAAGTTATAGTATAATTCAGTCTATGGCAATTGACCATTTTAAATTAAGACAATTATTCGGCGAGTTTTACAAATCCAATAACCATGTGGAGGTACCTTCTATTCCTTTAGTGCCTAAAGACGACCCAACAACTCTTTTTACTGGATCCGGAATGCAACAACTTGTTCCCTATCTTCTTGGTGAAGTTCACCCCCTTGGTACTCGTCTTTATGACTTCCAAAGATGTTTTCGCTCTCAAGACATTGATGAAATCGGCGACAACCGCCATATTCTCTTGTTTGAAATGATTGGCAATTGGTCCTTGGGAGATTATTTCAAAAAAGAACAACTGCAATGGCTATTTAGATTCTTAGTAAATCAACTTCATCTTGATCCTCATAAACTCTATGTAACAGCATTCAAGGGAGAAGATGGACTACCTCAAGACACTGAATCAATCGAAATCTGGAAACAAGAATTTGCAAAGGTGGGAATAACAGCTGATATTGGAAATCATATTTATTTATACGATGCGACAAAGAATTGGTGGTCACGAGCTGGGGTCCCAAGCAATATGCCTGCAGGCGAACCAGGTGGTCCAGATAGTGAAATATTTTATGAATTTACTAAACCAGCGATGCGCATTATTGCCGATCATTTAAAGGCATCTGTGTTTTTGATTAAGGATGGCGTCCTTCCTTCTAATAAAGAGCAAGGATATGTGTTGCGAAGACTACTTCGCAGACTGACTGTGAAATTAAGAAAATTATTGGGCAAACTTCCCTCCCCAGATGAGGTCACTGCAGTCGCAGAAAAAGTTCTGGAACTGTATGACGGAGTGTATTTCAATCCAGTTGAGGACAAAAAACTTATCGGCCCAGTCATAGCGGACGAAATAAAAAAATTTAACGCAAGTCTTGAAAAGGGATTAAAAGAAATAGCGAAAATTGAAAAGATTGATGGGAAAATAGCATTCGACCTCTATCAGAGTTATGGTATGCCTGTTGAAATATCGAGAGAATTATTTTTAGAAAAAGGACAAGAGATAGACCTTGCTACATTTTTAGAAGCATTTACGAAACATCGTGATTTATCTCGTTCTGCTTCTGCTGGCAAATTCAAAGGTGGCTTAGCTGATAGTAGTGAACAAACAATCAAATACCATACTGCAACACATTTACTTCACCAAGCATTGTTTGACGTACTAGGAAAAGATGTGAGACAAGAGGGTTCAAATATCACTGGTGAAAGACTCCGTTTTGATTTTTATCATACCCAAAAACCAACAGATGAAGAGCTGAAAAAAATCGCTGGGGTTGTAAATGAAAAAATCACACAGGCTCTTCCTGTCGAATTCAAACTCATCCCAAAACTAGAGGCAGAAACGCTTGGAGCAAAATCATTTTTCCGAGAAAAATATCCTGATATGGTAAAGGTATACTTTATTGGTACCTATTCCAAAGAATTTTGTGGGGGACCTCATGTAAAAAATACATCTGAAATCGGAAGCTTTACAATCATGAAATGCGAAAAAATCGGGAATAATCTATTCCGCATTTATGCAAAATAGCGTGGGTGTCATTCCCGCGAAGGCGGGAATCCAGTCTATAATGTCTAATTATGAATATCTATTTTCCTCATTCAAAACAACTTGAGTACGAGGATTATTATGCTTCAATCCGCAAGTCAGATTTCTTTACTTCACACACATGTGTTCTTCCATATGAAAAAAATAATACGCCAGAGAATTCAAAACCCATGATTAAAAAGGCAGACCTCATCGTTGCAGAGGTCTCATATCCTGGAACTGGTTTGGGGATTGAACTTGGATGGGCAGAAGCTCTGGGCAAGAAAATTGTGTGTGTCTATATGGATGGACTTTCTGTTGCTCGATCTCTTTCAATTATTTCCAATGACTTCATTGTCTACAAAGACTTTGAGGACCTTGTCCAAAAACTGCAATTATTCCTAAAAAATTACCATAAGAAAAGTGTTTAAATTTCCAACGTCATTCTGAACGACAAAATTTATACGTGAAGAATCTCCTATACTTAGGGTATGAAAGAATATGCAGTTTATATTCTGACTAACTTCAATAATTCAGTCTTCTACACTGGTATAACAAACAATCTAAAACGAAGATTGTGGGAACATGATCAATGTATAAATCCAAACTCATTTACTACAAAATATCATGTAAACAAATTGGTTTGGTTTGAATACCTTCCCACTGCTGAAGAAGCCATAGTCGTTGAGAAAAAAATTAAAGGATGGCTTCGAATAAAGAAAATTAAACTCATTAAAAGAAATAATCCATCATTTAGCGATTTAACAATCCAGTAGATTCTTCGTATGTAACTTCTATCACTCAGAATGACGACTACTTGCTATAATATACATTCATATGAAAAAACCATTAGTTGAATTTACCGACTTCTTAAAACTTGATGCACGTGTAGGAGAAATAAAAACCGCTGTTAAAGTGGAAAATTCCAATAAACTTCTTGAACTCACCGTGGACTTAGGAGAAGAATATGGTGTAGTGACAATTCTTTCAGGAATCGCTAAACATTTTACCCCAGAATCTCTCATTGGAAAGAAAGTCCCAGTCATGGCAAATATAGCTCCAAAACAAATGGCAGGAAAATCCTCAAATGGATTTATCCTCATGGTCGACCTTGCAGAGCACGTCCCGGTACTTATAGAGCTTCCCCTCGCTTCACCTAATGGATCAACACTTTGTTGACCTCCTAATCTGATTGACAACAAGAAAAAAATAGTATTAAATTGTCTCACTATGGCAAAAATAAAAAAACATTCAAACCCTGAGGCAGAAGAGGTAACTACCCCACAACCTAAACTAAACTGGTCTATGGTTGCAGTAGTTGCAGCTCTTGCTGGTATCTTGTTAATCGTTAATAATTTCAGAGGAAAGACTGACGAATTCAAGAACAAAACCATCCCAAATGCGGTGAAAAAAGTTCTTAACAATCCTGATACAAAATTCGAGATCACATCTGTTAAAGAAACAAATGGTGTCTACGAGTTTGAATTGAAGTTACAAAACCAAACATATACTTCCTATATCACCAAAGATGGAAAAATTCTTTTCACGTCTGGTGTTAAGATGGATGTAACAGAAAAAAAAGCAGCAACAAACACAGCTGCAGAACCAAAAAAACTTACAGCAAAAGATTTGAAAAAAAGCGACAAGCCAACACTTACTGCATTTGTAGTCGCAAACTGCCCATACGGACTACAAACTCAGAGAGTATTTAAGAAAGTTCTCGAAGAAGCTCCAGCAATGGCACAGAATTTAGTCATCAAATATATTGGCGCAATCGTAGATGGCAAAATCACATCAATGCATGGAGATGAGGAAGCAAAAGAAAACCTCAGACAGATATGTATTCGTGATGAACAGCCAGAACTATATTGGCCATATGTAAATTGTTATATGCAAGAAGGAAAAACTGAAAGTTGTCTTGCAACAGCTGGCGTCGATTCAGCAAAAATGACAGCATGTACAGAAGATCCAAAAAGAGGTAATGCTTTTGCTCAAAAGGATTTTGCAGCAGGAGCAAAACTTAACGTAAGTGGTTCCCCAACATTAGTTCTTAACGACACACAAGTCGTCTCAGAATTTGATTTTGGAGGACGCGTACCAAATAGCATAAAAACATTAGTGTGTGGTGGTAGTAAAACACCAGCAGATTACTGTTCAAAAGATATCTCAGCTAAAGAAGTAGCTGTCTCTTTGTCAGTGTCTGATGATGCTGCGAGTGCAGGCGGAACAACAACTTCCGCAGCTGGCTGCGCTCCAGCGAAATAAGTCTTGTCGATTCGTAAAGGGAGTGGTTTATTCCACTCCCTTTTTTTGCCTGTACCTCGTAAGTCCTTAACATGAAGGACGAAGTGGTATATACTCTATATCATGAGCAAAAAACAAAAGAATAGAACATTACCACCTATGGTAAGTTTCTTAATAGTAATGGGAATTATGGCTTTTCTATTTTCTGGCTACTTGTTTCTGAAGTGGAGATAAATTATTCTCCTCTTGCTGGTTTGGATAAATATTACCCTTTTCCAAAGCAGCTTAGAGGAGGTTATACCCGTAATTGTTTTTAATTGTGGAGGGTGATAAAATAGAACGTCACAACGCTCATTTTCAATTGGTATTTTGTGTCATTCCCGCGGAGGCGGGAATCCAGTCGATAATTACCGCTTAGTCGCTATAGTCTAGAGGCCTAGGACAACAGATTCTCATTCTGTGAACACGGGTTCGAATCCCGTTAGCGACACATATCTTCAAAAGTTCTACCCGACCCGTAGCCTACCCTTGATTAGCTCTTCACAGCGCTCTAAAAAAAGCCATTTTAAACATTTTTCAGTTATTTAGCCTGTAGAATAATAATCCGTGAAATCTGCAATTTTCTCAATATTCATCCATTTTGTACTATATTTTTTGCAAAATACCATTAATAATGGTTAGCAAATAATATTAATTACGGTTATTGTAGGGTACAATTAGTGCATGCCACAAATAATTGATGCAAACGAGCTAACAATAGATGCCCTTCTGAATACTTCAGGTCAAGCTTATATCGTTCCTCGTCATCAAAGACAATTTGAGTGGACAAAAGAACAGTGGAGTGATCTTTGGGAAGATATCCATACAGGAGAAGTTGAAGAAAGTCACTTTTTAGGTTCAATTGTGGTAATCCCTGAGGGACGGCCATTAGTTGGTATAAACTACTTTGAGGTTAATGACGGGCAGCAACGATTAACCACTATTTTAATTGTTCTTTCGGTGATTCGAGATCATGCAACATTACTAAACAATGCAGATTTCGTAAACCATATAACATCTCAATATTTAACTGCGAATTGTTTTGAAAAGGGGTCAAAAAAAGTTGTTCCAAAAATGAAGCTCGGAAAACTTGATGATGAAGAATTTCGTCAAGTTTTAGAGGGAAAATTACAAGGAGAAGAAAAAGAAGGTCATCGTATCTTTGATTGCTATAACTATTTTAAATCTCTTGTAAAAAATTTAAATCTTGAACAATTAGAAAATTTAGAAAAGCGCATAGTAAGTAAGATTATTGTTGTACACATAAATGTTGCGGACCAATTCAACGCATTTCGCTTATTTGAAACACTAAATGACCGCGGTCTTGCTCTTTCCGCAGTTGATTTGATAAAAAATCACCTTCTTATGCGAGCAGCGAGCACAGGAGATGATCAAATAATTGATTCAATTGTAGAGGAATGGCAAGAGATGTATGAAACTATAAGAGAATATGATCCAGTTGTTTTTTTCCA
>JAPLYQ010000035.1 GCA_026395475.1 Candidatus Roizmanbacteria bacterium
TAAACCAGCAAGCATACCTTTTGCATGTCTTTGTACCTGATCATCTGTTCGTTTCACAAGGAAAGATCTTTCTACGTGACCTGTATGCTGTTTATTTCTAAAAACCACATTTTCTCCATGAATTGAGGCTGGGATCCAATCCATATGTCTTACTGCAGCAACAATTGGTCCATCAGGATTTGAAATAACTACACCTGACTTTCCTAATTCTCCTGACGTTACAAGAGATCCATGAAGGACATGGGGGAACTTCCCATTTGCATGGGCAATCGTTTCAAACAAGTTTTTATTTGTTAATAGTTTTTCGCCTTTTTTGGGAAAAAAATTAACCTTTCCTTCTGGACCTGACATAGGTAATCAAAAATCCCGTCTTGCGACGGGATAAAATTTTAAATAAAATTCTATCCGCCGATATAGCGGAGTCTAAGTTCAAGAAAAAGTTTTTTTAAATTTTTATATTCCATATAACTGAAAAACCCGCCTTGTGGGCGGGTGCTTTATAATGATTTTTTATTTCATTACAGACCCGCCTCTGTAAAGAGGAGAAGGAATGTAAGTTGAAATGAAAAACCATTAGATACCATAACTTTTGCTATTATAGCATAGAGAATATGGATTCGTCAATTTTTAACGTTAATGAGTTTGTTTGCCATAGTTAATTGATATTTCTCAATTTTTTTTGTAACCTCAAGTGGAGATAAACCACTTCTTAATTCATTTTGAACCACTTCAGCAAATGATCCTTGTGGATTTTCCACATACTCTTCCAAATTCGCAGCGGGGCCATTTCTCAAATTGGATAATCGAACTTCAACAATTTGTGCTTGCTCTCGCAATGTTGGATACTTTTCTCCCATTCGTTTTGCAAAACGAACTCCTTCATCAATAAGTGATGAAACTTTGTCTGATTTAAAACCAAGAAGGTTTGCATCCATCAGTAAATCTTTCTGCTCACTCCAACCATTCATAGAAGTAAATCCTTGTTCTGCAAAGTATTCCGTTGGATGTTTTCCTTCAGCGAGCGCTTCATATGCTCCAATCATCATTAACTGTAATAATGAATTTCGTGCTACTTCATCATAGATGGAAGGGGAAGCAGAACACCCGGTAAATTCCACCCGTCCACTTTTATTCCCAGGTTCTGTCGAGGTGGCTCTAACTCTAGTTCGCCCATGATGAACCGCTCTTTCAACCTCACCTCCATCTGGTGTTGGAATTACCGCCAAATAGGCAGCTCGATCTAGGGTATGAGATAGACCACTCGTAATAAGATGTGTAGCTCGTTCATGATATGTTTTTGGATCTCTAATAAATTCTGCCGGATACGTTGTGTCTAATGTAAGCCTCATGATTGCTCGATAATCTCGAGGAGCGGTCATTTGTCCTTTATATAATACTTTTGGCGATTCACCAAACACCATTGGGGTAGACAACATCAACATTTCTGCCAATGTTCCAAAATTGGAATTAAAAATATCTGCAACCGCAATTGCCTCTTGTTCGGGTATTGCTAATGATTGTCCATTATGTATGTGAGGAAGTCCAATACTCAAGTGAGACGCAGCAAAAACAAGGTAGGCCATATTTCCCAATTTTTTATGCATGTCAGCCCAACTATCAAATCCAAATGTCGTTCCTAATGTATCCATAAGACCGCGTGCTGTTGGATCAAGACAGTTCATATATTCTTCCCAAAGTTTATGAGTGATTGCGGTTACATAAGGCCCATTTTCACCAGTTGTTCCGATTTTCATTTCTCTTGGATTTCCAGTTGTTAATGTTGAAGTATCAACAACTATTGCATCGGGGTGTTTTGCTTTTCTTTCCAATATTTGTTTTGAACGGGCAACTAAAAAATCATATGCGTTTGCATGGGGAGATATGGTTTCTTCAATACAATTTGTCTGTACTTCGCCACCATCTGCAATTTCATATGGGTGGCCATCTTGAGTTACCAACCATCCTTCAGGTTCGCTTCCACCTCCACCCGCTCCTTCATTATTTTTTGAAAATTCTCCTAAATTCGCGCTTTCATTCAAACGAGATAGTAAGTCTTGCGCATGTTGTTGTACTTGTGCATCGGAGCTTTCAAAAAGGAAAGATCTTTCAACATGTTTTTCCCCAGGTGGTCCTCCAAATTCAACCACGTCCCCATCAATTTTTACAGGTATCCAAGACTTTGCTCTCACAGATGCAACCAATGCTCCCCCAGGGTTTGAAACAACCACACCGGTTTCTCCAATCGTGCCCGCATATTTTAGCGCTTCGTGTTGGACATGTGGAAATTTTCCATTAGCACTTTTGATGACTTCAGAAAGACTTGTTCGTGTTAATGATGCCCCATTTGCTTCCAAGTCGAAGCTATGCTTCATTTCTCGTATTTGTGTCATAGGAAATAACAAAAAAACCCGCCTTGCGGCGGGATAAAATTTTAAATAAAATTCTATCCGCCTACACGGCAGATAATAATGACAATAATTGAAAAACCTGACTTATTCATTCTGTTGATTAGTATAGCATACACAAAAAAAACTACAAGTAGTATCTTAGTGCGCTAACACGTTTTACTTTTTGATAACCTTGAAGCCGGTTAAGTCATGAAGTACTTCTGGCACAAGGATTGATCCGTCTTCCTGTTGGTAATTCTCAAGGAGTGCGATGAGAATTCTAGGGGAAGCAACTGCTGTGTTATTAAATGAATAACAGTATGCAGTTTCTCCGTTCTTATTTCTATATTTTATTTTTAGTCTTCGTGTCTGAAAGTCACCCATAATGGAATTACTCATAGTTTCTCCATATCCCTTTCGAGATGGCATCCATGTTTCAATATCATACTTTTTAAGTTGAGGTTCACCCATATCTCCTGTACACATAAGAAGTACTCGGTAAGGGAGACCTAAATCTTTTAGAATTTCCTCAGCATTTTGCTGCAATTCTTCATGAACTTTTCGTGCATTGTCGATGTCATTGGTTCCAATAACTACTTGTTCAATTTTCCAGAATTCATGTACTCGATATAAGCCCTTTGTGTCTTTGCCGTAGGACCCCCCTCACTTCTAAAACATGGTGAAAATGCAACAAATTTTTTTGGCAAATCTTTTTCTTGCAAAATTTCATTACTAAAGTAAGAGGTAATAGGAATTTCAGCAGTTGCTGAAAGATATGCGTCATCATCTTCGCCGTTCAATTTATACAATTCCTTTTCTCCCCATGGAAGATGTCCCGATCCAAATAAAGTGAATTTCTTTATGATTGCTGGCGCAATCATAGGGGTATATCCTTTAAGGGTTAATTTTTTGAAAACATATAAGAGTAAAGCCATATGAAGTATGGCGCCTTGATTCTTTAAAAAGTATCCGCGATATCCAGAAACTCTATTTAATTTTTCTTCTATTATCGCTAAATCTCCTTCAATTGTTTTAAGGAGTTCTTTTATTTCCTTGCCTCTCGTTTTTGTTTCCTCTGTAAATTTTTGTTTTGCTAATCTATTTCGTTCTTCTCGTAATACCTGAGCTTCTTGTATTTTTTTCTTTCGCTCTTCATCAAGAGTAAGTATTCCATCAATATCAGCTTCTCTATTTTTATTTTTGAGAGCATCAAGAACTTTTTGCTTGTTTTCGCGAATATAATCGATAGATAACATAAGGTTATTGTAACAAATCTTCTTTTATGAATGGGATGAGTTTCTCAACCGCCTTCAATCGGTGATTGGCATCTCTATGTTCTTGTTCAGTGAGCTCATCATAATATTTCTTATATTTGTCCACTATAAACAATGCACGATAGGGGAATCCTCGTAGGGCTCTTGGGCCAATATGGCTAGCTATGCTACCGTCAAGCGATGCTGTTGATGAAGAAAAAAAGTTATCGTGTAAAGGATTGACATAATATAAAACAATCCTAAAATGTGCAGTGCGCTTTTCTGGTGGAGTATTTGCCAGTCGAGATAGCGTATATTGAATTAGCTCAGAGTCAGAAGCGGTTTTGCCAAGCCATCGTTTGGAATGAATTCCTGGTTCTCCATTTAGTGCATCAATCTCTATTCCTCCATCGTCTGCAACCGTTGGAAGGTTGGTGAGTTTGGCAAAGTATTCTGCTTTTAACTGGGCATTTTCTAAAAACGTTTTTCCTGTTTCTTCAGGGTCCTCAGTAATACCAAGATCATTCAAAGAAACAAGATTAATTTTTGAAGATATAAGAGATGCAAAACCAGTTCGCAATTCTTGCTTTTTTGCAGGATTATGTGTTGCGATAAGAAGATCCATATTAAAGACTCAAATCGTTCGCAATATCTTGTAAGCTTTTCAAAACGATTCCAACGAAACTGTCAATTTTTATTCCTAATTTTTCTTCACACATTTGTATTTGAGTGCGATTTACTCCAGCAGCAAATGATTTGGAAGGAAATTTCTTAAGGACTGACTGTACCGTAACGTCGGCAAGCTTTTTCGATGGAAGGATAAGAGTAACTGCAACGATTAACCCTGTTAATTCGTCGCACGTATATAATGCCCATTCCATTGGAGTTGTAGGTTCTCCTTCACCATTATGATGATGATTATGGGAAAGGATTGCACGATGAAGTTCATCGTCTGTATTTCCTATTTCTTTTAACCATTCAACTGTTTTTTTTGTATGTTGATCATGTGCATCTTTTGTAATATCCCAATCAACATCATGAAGAAGTCCTACCATACCCCATCGACTTTCATCTCCTCCCAGTTGGCGCGCAAGACCTTTCATCGCAGCCTCTACAGCAAGAGAGTGTTTTCTTAAATGAGGACTAGATAATTTTTCATTAACGAGTTTAAGTGCTTCTTCACGTGCAATAGAATAGGGATTCTGTTTTACTGGGGGAAGTGGTGCTTGCTGAGCAGATTGGTCTCCTCCCAATTTTTTGAGTGTTGGGAATAACATAACTTCTCGTATTGCCCATGTATTTGTAAAGAACATGGTAAGTCGTTCAATACCGATACCAATTCCTCCCATTGGGGGCATTCCAAATTCCATTGAGGTAATGAAATCTTCATCAACTTGTTGAGCTTCACTTTTATCTTTACGAGATGCTTTTTGGTCATTCTCAAATCGTTGTCTTTGAATTAGGGGGTCAGTAAGTTCACTCCATCCGTCACAAATTTCTTTTCCCGCAATATATCCTTCAAAGCGTTCTACCCATCCTGGTTTTGTGGGGTGATTTTTGGAAAGGGGAGATACATCTTCTGGATAGTCGATGATCCATATAGGTTCGATCAATTTTTCTGGGATTGTATGTTCAAAAATTGCAAAGATGAGTTGTCCTTTTGTCTCACCACCTATCAATTCAATTTTATTTTTTGAACAATAGTCAACAAGTTCTTCTTGTGTTGCTGTTTCAACTTCGAGACTCAACTCTCTTCTCATAATATCTGCCATAGAAATACGTGGCCATTTGCCTGAAAGATCAATTTCTTTTTCATCAATCTTCATTTTTGGAGATCCGTTAAGTTTTTGTGCTAAGTGCTTAAATAATCCTTCTGTAACATCCATAACGCGATGGTAGTTTGCATATGCCTCATACCATTCAATCATGGTAAACTCTGGACTATGTGAGCGATCAAATCCTTCATTTCTAAAGTCACGTCCTATTTCGTATACTCTCTCATATCCTCCGGAAATAAGTCGTTTTAAGTACAGTTCAAATGCAATGCGCAAATACATGTCTTGTCCAAGTGCGTTGTAGTGTGTGGTAAAGGGTTTTGCGTTTGCTCCTCCATAAAGCGGATGAAAAATAGGTGTTTCAACTTCCCAAAATCCCAATCCGTCTAAATATTCTCGCATGTGGCGAAGAATTTTTGTGCGTGTATTAAATCGATCTCTCACTTCAGGATTTAAAAGAAGATCAAGATATCGTTGTCTAAATCTTTGTTCAGTATCTTTAATACCAAACCATTCATGAGGAAGCTGTTGCAACGATTTTGAGAGAAGAGTGTACTTTGTTGGTACGATAGATAACTCGCCAGCTGTTGTTTTCATGACCGCTCCTTCAACTCCAATATAGTCGCCAATATCAAGAAGTGTTAATTGTTTGTAGGCATCAACCCCAAGTGTATCTTTTTTAAAGAATAGTTGGATTTTTCCACTCTCATCTTTTAAGTCTGCAAACGCAATGTTTCCATGAGTGCGGAATGAAAAAAGCTTACCGGCGGTTTTCACTTCTTTTCCTTCCATTTCTCGTGTTACCCCTATCATTTGTTTTTTTTCAAAGGAAGAAGGATATGGATTCCATCCAATTTCACGAATTTTTTCCAGTTTTTTCAATCGTTCGTCACGAAGGTTTTGTGCGGTTGACATATAGGCACATTATATCAAGAAATCATTCCTTTTATAAACGATACCGCATTATTTCCAAGCTTCTCAGTGTTATAACCACCCTCTTGAACAATGAGTATAGGTACTTGAAGGTGAGCTATCGTCTCTGCCATCTTTTGGTAGTACTCAGTTGTAAGACTAAAAAACCCAATTGGATCTTCTATAAACGTATCAAGTCCAAGTGCAACTACTAAATAAGTTGGGCGATATTTTTTTATGACCAATAACGCTTTTTCAAGCGTTGCTTGATATTTTTTATCTCCTGTCTTTTCGGCAAGAGGATAATTAACATTAAATCCTTTTCCCAATCCTTCTCCTGTTTCATTCACAAAGCCCGTGTAATAAGGAAATTTAAATCTTGGATCTGCATGAATAGAAACAGTTAATACATCTTTTCTTTGATAGAAAATTTCTTGTGTTCCATTCCCATGATGTAAATCAACATCTAAAACTGCAACTTTACCGTATGAAGAAAGATAGTTTGCTGCAATTGCAGTATTGTTGAAATAACAATATCCACCCATTAGGGAAGATGTGGCATGATGTCCTGGAGGTCGGCAAAGCGTATATCCCTTTTGAATTTTTCCTTGTTGTAATTTTTGAGCAGCAGAATAGGCAATTGATGCTGACTCAAACGCACTTTTGTAAGTGCTCGGTAAAATAGGTGTATACATGTCACTACTGAAGTTACCCATTTTGGTCATGCTATTTGTTACTCCTTGACCACGTCCCATATTAAATATACTTGGGTAGAGTGATTCATTATTTTTTAATTCACGAGAAGCCTGGGAAATAAATTTCACATAATCAACCTTATGTGTTTTAAGCAAAAGAGATTTTGGAACTGGAGAAAACGTTTTATCTATCTGAAACTTTTCACGTCTTAATGCTTTCTCAATTGTGTCAATGCGTGCCGGAACTTCAGAATGACTTGTCTGTTCTCCATTAAATATTTCAAACTGTGGGTTGTGATCTTTTTGACTTCCTGCGGATAAAATATACATAAGTAAAAATATAAATAATTAATTACTGCTAAAGCGATTTAAAATTTGTGCCGTATTTTCTTTCGAATAGGATGTATCAATCCGATCTTTTGGAATCATCCCCACAATAAAATTTCTCCAATATCTGTATGGGTCCCTAAATGCATCTCTATATCTATCTTTGTCTGGTAGTTGTGAAAATAATAGGTCACTTGGTCCGCCGCCATCTAGTACTGCAACATTTTTTCTTAACACCTGAGTTGGGTCTGTTAACCCTTCCACTCCTTCAACACCTGGAATAGTAAAACCAACCTTTCTTCCCACCACATCAGAGCGGGAGTTGGGATGCATATTAAATTCCGCCATGATGAGGGGAGTGTGGCCTTCTTCATAGAGTGCCTTTTGTACAATTTGTGCAGTTAGTCCAACGACTGCAACGGTACTTAAGTTTTTTCCTCTTAAATCTGTGCGCGTTCCAAACTCAGTCGCTTCCACCATATATATTCCATCAAATACCAGAGCTTCTCCCATACAGGCAGATGCAAGTTGACCATTTTGGTCGCGAACACCACTTACCCACAATGCATTATTATCTCTATATGTTTGGATAAACGCATCAATTTTTGCAGCATTCCATCCAAATGGATGCCACAGTTCCAAAAGGGTAGCCCGGTCTTTTTCACTAAAATTATTTGTCAGCGTAAATCCTGTGGGAAGCTTATTAATTTCATCAACTGGCTCGGGATATATCTTTGGCTTTTTCCAGTAGTCGTACACCGCTTCCCATTCAGGGACTTCTGAAGAATGGATATTATGTTCAAGTGTTACCAAACTGTCAGTAGTAGGTAATCCAAGTTCACTAAGTGGAATCTTCACAGCAAACTGCGGTCCATCCTGTTCAACCTCTTGTATTGCATCTTCACTTGCCCGTGCTCGCAATACTGCTCTTCTGCGATTGTTCTCTTGAGCATGCTGCAACACATTATTCCATTCCGCTATTATTGCACTTCCAGAAGTGAGTTGATTGTTTGCAGTAAGATAAGAACGACCAGCACTTCTGCTTTCAATACTTCCTGCTACTCCGGTACTGGTAATTAAATTGCTTGCCATATATGAAGGTTAATTATATGGAGGATATGGCTAATTACAAATATTTGAATAAACTTTACAAAATTTATATAATATGTTAAAATATTAACAATGATTACCATCGGCGAGCTTGTAAACCAATATCTTCGTAACCACCCCTTTATCGAACAAGCCATTGAAGAAGAGCTTATTAATTATTCTTCTCTTGCTCGACAAATCAAACCAGATATTGAAAAAGAGCTAATGAAACGCATTGAAGTTTCAGCTGTTGGCATGTCACTACGCCGAGCTGCAAAACAAATTAAAAAAAGAAAAAATACATATCCGGTCATTCGCCCAGAAGAGCTTATCGTGCGTTCTGGAATAGTGGAATATACATTTGAAAAATCAGACACAATATCTGCATGTGTTGCTTCATTTCTTCATGCAACTGCACAAGGAAAGAAATATTTTTCAGTTGTCACTGAAGGTGTTTTTGAAGTGGCAGTTATTATGAGTGCACAATATGAGGAACAGGCAAAAGAACTATTTAAGAAAGAAAAAATAACAGCACGCCAGGAGAATATTTCCGCAGTTACATTGCGACTTCCCACAAATAATGTGGTGGTTCCTGGGGTGTATTACCGTTTCCTTCAAAAGTTGGCATGGGAAAATATCAACATTGTAGATATTGTTTCCACTCTTACCGAATTTACTATCCTTCTTTCAGAAGAAGAAGTGGATAGAGCTTTTAAGCTATTGAAAGAATAATATAGGGGACTTTGCCGCCTGGTGTTGTCACTTCAACTTTGTCTCCTACCTTTTTTCCAAGAAGTGTGGAGCCAATGGGGGAAGTTGTGGAGAGTTTGCCATTCATAGGGTCACTTTCAAATTCTCCAACGATTGAAATATATTTTTTTGCTCCATTTACATCTACCTCAACTTTTTTTCCAAGTGAAATGACTGTGTCTGAGATAGCAGTTGTAACAATTTCGGCATTGTTCAGAATGTACTGTACTTCAAGTATTCGTCCGTCAAGTTCTCCTAATTCTTCTCGAGCAGATTGGTATCCACTATTTTCTTTTAAGTCACCCATTGAGCGAGCCTTTTGCAATCGGCTAGATCCTTCGTTTCACTCAGGATGACACAAGGGGGTATTATATTATTTCCAATCTATGCAATTCTTCTTCCAGTTGTTTTACATTTTCAAATTGGAGAATTTTAATTCCAAATGAGGATGCGGCGTCACAATTTGCTTTTGTATCATCAATGAAGATACACTCATCAGGTTTTGCATCGATAATTGCAAGTGCCTTCTTAAAAAACTGAGTTGATGGTTTTATTTCTCGTAGCAGATAGGAAGGAATGACCTTAGATAAATAGGGAAGGAGTCCAGATCCTTCAATCCTATATTTAGTGAGGACCTTTCCCTCATTTGGGACAAGAGCGATTTTATATTTTTTTTCTAATTTTTCAAATAGTTCTTTCATTCCTTGATTTGGTGTAATATCTTGAATGAATGCTTCATTAAATTCGTCAACGCTTAAGTCAAGTTTATGTTTTTTGAGATATCTTCCAATAAATTGTTCATGGGAAAGTTCGCCCAACATGTAATGGGTATAGTCTTTTTCGGAATACACTCCCTCAAGTTCTTTTGGATCAAAATGACGTGTCCCAACCATATATCCTTCGGGGTTGGTAAACGTAAATTTGATGATAACTCCGCCCACATCACACAAAATCCATTTTATATTTTTCATAGTTATTTTATAAGAATATGGTCCTCTTTTGTCCATCCTGGTTTGGAATATATCTCAAGCCAACATTCGTCCTCACTTTTTGCCCAGTGTACATTATTTGGTTTTACAGTATACGTATCTCCAGATTTAAGTTGGACTGTCGTATCTCCAACATGCAATTCCAATGAACCCTGAAGTATAGTATAAAGTTGGGTCATTTTATGGTGCTTATGAGGTTTGCTAACCATAATCACCTCAACGGCCTTGTCATATTCAGGGTGCTCTTCTACTGGTTCCACTTCGCAGACAAAATGTAGGCCTCTTCCATCAAGATCATACGCTTTTTTCCCTGGATATCTATCAGAAAGTAGACTTAGGATGCGTGCACTGCGATCTTTCATTGATTCATCTGTTTTATTCATATATATCATCAAAACGGGATTGTAATTGACCTTGCCGAAGTTTCAAAATCTATAAGTCAATTGTATCAAATCAATGTATGAACATTCCTCATGCTGGGTATTTTCGTGGGATTAGTATTTATACTTAAAAAATAATACAATAAAAGGATATGCAGTACATATATTTAATTTTTGTCATAATCTCATTTATCTACATGGATAAGGTTAAAAAGGAAAGCAAAAAGGATGGTCTACTAGTAGGGAAAGAAAAATGGATAGTATTACTCACCGTACTATTAAGCCCAATGCTTGCGGGTGCAGTTTATTATTATGGATGGGCGAAGAAGCTGCCTATAAAAGCAAAACAAGCAAATAAATATTCCTATATTGCCTTTGGAGTTCTTGTCTGTATTTACGCAGCACGTTTTCTATTAAGGTAACTAGTAACTTGAAGAATATTAGGACCAGAGATCCAATTGTGAATATCCCTGTTCTCTTAACTCCACATACAAAGGAACCAATAGTGCATTCAATTGTTTCTGCAATTCTTCTCGATTACAATCACCTCTTTGCATTTGTTGTCGTATAGCAATAATACTTTCCTCAATGCCAAGTTTATTTGTTGCAGAATCTATATCTTCCCAATATTCCAGAATACATTTCCCCATTCTTTTATCTGGATTTCTTCTTTCAAGCATTTCACGGTCGTCTTGGAGTTCCAATCTTCGATACCCTCCATGCATGTCTGCATTAAAGTTATTGAGACCCTTTTCATCTATCTCTGCCATATACATCTTTCTTCGAGCAATTTGTTGTTCCATGGTTTGCAGCTGAAGGGATGATTTATGTACAATTTGTGGGTTAAGTCGTTCCATATCTCATCTTGAGCAGGTGTTCGTTTTCTCCAAACAATATCTACCAATTAAACTTATATTATTACCATAACCATTCTATTTTTATTTTTTCTTACTGGTTTGTGGAGCGTTATATGTAGTCGTTTCAATTGTCCTAACTTTTGGGCCCGCTTCTCCATTGGGTAACTGGTCTTGACGTTCAACAACTGTTGTATGTTTGACTGGGGTTGGTGCGGGCTTAATAAATTCGGGGAATCCTGTTTCTGACATAGTTTACGATACTATTATCATCACTGTTTTGCAAGTCTACTAAAGATTTAAATATGGTGAATATGAGACAACTAATTTGTGGAAATGTCAAAAGACACTGAAATTGTCTTATAAAGAAGAGTACTTTCAGCTTTTTGCGGATATTTTTTTCATGAAGTGTTCGTGTGCAAGATTCCTTATACTTTCCGGTCCCTCAATATCAATAAGTTCCTTCATTCTTTTCCCCAATCTTCCCATGAGCTTCACATAATCTTCATATTCCGCAGTGTTTTCTTCAGGAATCCCAACAATGTTTTCTCTTTTTGCTTGATATGAGGCAACAGCGGCAAGATTTGGCCCACTATAGAAATCATATGATTGGTAAAATTCCGTCCTAAATTCCTCATAACCAGGGATTCCTCTTTCTAGATTTCTTTCGTTAGCTGCTTTGTTGAATTCAATTTCTCTCCGATAAGGCATTCCGATAGTTAGCATATATAAAGATGGAGAAAGATGCTTGCGTTCAAGAGAATCGGCAATCCTTAGGATATTTCCTCTTGCTCTTTCGATGAGGGTAGAATGTATTTCAGTCATATCACTTAAGGGAATAGCGCTCTAAGTCCAAGAAATCCAACTCCGATAATAAGTCCTGCAGCTGCATTCCCCCTCATATAATCATGACGTTGTTCCTGAGTTACATGGGTATGGTATGCACCTTTCCAATCTGTCCCTTTATGTTTTAAGACATCAACTGTAGCTAATCCTGCGCTGACAGCTTGAGTTGTTTTGTGGCCAAGCCACATTGTATATGGGGCGTCTGTATATGGTGTACCTGTTTTATTTTCCATAGCCTATAGTATAACATAGACTCAAACAATTTTCAAATTGAAACGGATCTGTAATGAGAGGGGTAGCCTTGATATAACCGATCTTCTTTAATGTTGCAAGGCCTGGAACGATGTTAGAACTTACCTGAACATAAATAGACCCTTAATAGAATGCATCTGCAAATTAACGGAGGATTTTTCTTTCTATTCGGATTTAGTCTTTAAGAAATGAAATAAGCTTCTTGATTTCTTCCATATGTTTTTGTATTGTTGATTGATCACGAAAATTTTTTGAGTAATTAGCTAACCAAGGGACTGTTAAAAGTAGGGATTCTTTAGTTGGATTAGTAATATCTCCTCCTGTTTCTTCGAAAGCCTTGCTAACAATCGTAATGCAATAGTCTGTTATTATTCCTTTATCTGAACCCATTTCTGCTTGTTCAGAATGAGCTATACAAAAGCATCTAATAATTGCATCTTTTACCATTGTGGGTGTTACTTCCTTGTCTGTATCAACTTCATAGATAATAGCCATATTCTTGAGTATATAGAAGTTAAGTAGAAGAATCAATTATCAAAAAAACTTTCTCATTCATTTAATTTAAACATTTTTTGATATTTGGTTTACTGAACTAAATATAGAAAATAAATATAATAAAACGCCGCAATTAGTATAATTAAATTATTATGGGGGAATCTGAAGAGCTCGCTAAACAAACACCAGAGCAAAAAGCTAATGATAATCTTGAAATCTATGGGAAGATGGAATATCAATCTCAACACTGGGAAGACGTTGATATTTTAGCAAGTACAAGGAAACAGGAAAAAGAGGGTGAAGAACTAATTAAAGCACAGGGAGTGATCCGTCAATCACAAAATGATGAAGCAGCAAAAATACAAGCACTACAGTCTGAAAAACGTAAAGCAGCAAATATAGTAGCTAAAGTAAAACCTCCTGGAAAAATTCGTCAAATTCTTAATAAAGCAGGAGAACTCAGAGACAGATTTTTTGATAGTATCATTAGATAGAAATAATCTTAGTTTTTTTTGGAGGATAGAATTGTATCGAATTTATTTGGTGACGCTAACGGGATTTGCCCCAAGAGCACTTCCCACTCCGCTGTAGCTTGTACGCTCCGTGGTGGCGCGTTCCTCATCCCGTTATC
>JAPLYQ010000023.1 GCA_026395475.1 Candidatus Roizmanbacteria bacterium
AAAAGTCTGTCCAGATGATACCAACTGTGCGCAGGTTGTGACACTTACTCGTATGGGCTCCACAACTTATTTTTCGACCAGTCCACAGCTTCAATTCAATTTAAAAGTAACGAAGCCATATGCAATTATTGTCAAACAACCTCACACAGTTCAACGCACTTATAAAAATATATTTTTGAAATGGCAAAAAGCGCTCAATTGTTTGGGTAATTCACAAGAGTCAGGATGCGGCCAACTTATCTCAAATGAAATAAATACAAGACCAATGTATTCTGGAGATATCGACGGTCTTGACAAAACAGCAGCTGGATTTAATATAATCGATATAACAGACCTCACTCGAGTAGGAGACATTGCTGATGCACAGAAAACAACTCAAACAAAGTCTGCAGAGGGAGACATGAATTTTGATGGGAGTACCGATGTAAAAGATTATGGTGTTGTGGCAAAGAATTTAAATAAAAAGGGCGATTGATATGCAAAAAAATATTCGAAAAATAGCAATTGGATTTATTCTTGTCATTGTTGTTGCGGGTGTTGCCTATTGGGTACAGCAATATTTGCGTGGGACAAAAGCGTCATCGGTACCAGTTGCTCAGTTTGCACTTCCAGATGGAGCTACTATAAGCCCTGGAAACCCATTTGAGCTTATTCTTCAAATCAACCCAAACTTAAAAACATTTTATTCATTTGATCTGTCATTTGTATACGATCAAACAAAAGTTTCTCCAACAGATGCTGCAAATGCAGCAAATATGATTATTCCTGTTACCGATGATATTAAGATTCTTACAAATAATACTCATGTTGATCCAGTAACTCACACAGTGCAGGTAATGGGTATCCGTCAAACAACAAACAATACTCCATTTATGGGAAATGCCCCCATTAGTTTGGTAAAAGTGCTGTTTAATATGAACCCAGATTCAAAACTCCCTGTTTCTTTTGCATGGAATGACACTTCACGTACCAGTCTTCCAGATACGATTGAGAAAAAAAACTTAGATTATACCGGTGTTCAACCAATTGTTGGTGCGACAGGTACTTCTACAAATCCAGTTTTAGTTGCAACCACAACACCAGTTCCAGGAGTTACCACTCGTCCAACCCCAACAAGAGGTCCATCGCCAACACCAGTTATTGGAGGTGCAGGAGCTGAGGCAGAAACCACTGCAATTCTAGAGCGAACAGATACGTTGTATATTAATTCACTTGTGTTATATCAAGCACCATTTCGATATGAGCAGTCTGTAAAACTTGAAAGAGGAGACTATGTTCTTACGTTGGACGCAATTGCACATGTAAAGAGAGGTCCTGGCTTGGTCCTTGCGCTGCTCTGTAATGAGGCAGTGTGTGGAACGTATAAAAAAAATGATATCATTTTTAAAACACCAACATTTCCTCTAAAAAGTAGTTTTTCTGAGTATCAGGGCAAGATTTCAATCGTAGATGGTCCGGCCGACAAAGAACTTCTTCTTCGTATTTTTTGTGAAGATGGAAGTGAATGTGAGATCGATCGTATTTCTATCGAAGATGCTTGGGGAAGTGAGCGGTTAAAAAATTCCCAATTTGCAGACTTTAAACAAATCAGTGAACCACGTATACAACCAAATACATGGGAGATTGACTCAACAGCAAATATGTATGGATCAATAGATAAAACAATGGGAGTCTTTGGATCGTTATTGATTAACAACTCAGCAGAATGAAAAAACTATTTTTATTTATCATCTCGTTCTTTCTTTTTCTAGGTGTACTGACATATCTTAAAGGTGGAGTATCAGCAGAAGAATGTACAGCAGGACTTGGTGGATCAGACTGTACCGGAACATCGTGTCTATGTCACAATGTTAACGCAGCAACAGGAAAAGGAACTTGTGCATGTACTGTTGCTACATGTGAGGGTGCTTGGGGTACTTGTACAGCAGATGGAGCAAAATGCTATGAAACAAGGTGGTGTACAGCTGGGGGGAAACAAACTCGTGAATGTACCTGTCCTGGTGGTGGTGGTGGTGGTGGTGGAGGAG